>NZ_JBKHUI010000021.1:0-93220 GCF_046569695.1 Kluyvera sp. 142486 | reverse complement strand
CAGATTGTCTGATAAATTGTTAAAGAGCAGTGCAACACGGCTTTCGCTCACTGTTGCGAGGTGGCGTATATTACGCTTTCCTCTTTCAGAGTCAAGCGTTTAATTTCGCTTTTCTCTGCCGAGGTTCTCAGGAGAACCTCGCTGATCCGGCGGCTTGTTTGCCGTTGTTCCGTCTCAGTGGGGCCGCATTATAGGGAGTTTCTTCAGGGCCGCAACCCTTAAATTGCAGAAAAATGACTGACTGCTGCAATCCCCAGCAGAACCCCGCCTTATACCCATTTACACACAGAGTTATCCACAAATCTCATCTATTCTTACGTTCTCTGCGTATATCCCCCTTCTTTATATAGAGGGAAAATGGCTTATCGCCCCACCCACTATTCAACAATATGCCCCGACTCCAGCTTGATAATCCGGTCCGCAAGGTGGAAATAGCGATCATCATGGGTGACAGCGATAATGGTTTTCCCTTCAGCTTTTAGCGCCGGCAGGATTTCCTGGTAAAACACCGCTTTGAATTCCGGGTCCTGGTCAGCGGCCCATTCATCACACAGGTAGATCGGTCGCGCTTCCAGCCAGGCCTGCAACAAAGCCAGCCGTTTACGCTGCCCTTGCGAGAGCGCCGTCGTGGAGAAACGCCCAGCGGCAAAACGAACCTTATGGCTGAGCTTTAGCCGTTCGAGTAACGCCCCCACCTGTTCCGCCGTGCGCTCATGCACAAACGCCACGTTATCGAAAAGAAAGAAATCATTGAACACCACCGAGAAGCATTGCCGATATGCCTCCTGTTGGTCATCGGCAACAACCTGGCCGTTTAAGCGCAGCGTTCCTCTGTCGGGCGGATACATTCCCACCAGCAGATTCGCCAGCGTCGTTTTCCCGCTGCCGTTGCCGCCGACGATAAAGACCAGCTCGCCAGGATTAAACGTCAGGTCGAGTGGCCCGAGGGTAAAGCGTTCACCATCCTCCCCCTGATACTGATAGCTCACCTGCTCCAGCGCCAACGAGGTGAATGGCACTTCTGGCAACGGACGCTGCGTCTGCTCCGGCGGTAGCGCCGCCTGAAGTTGCTGCACCCGCTGCATCGCCACCCGCGCGCTGGCGATAGTCGGCAGCGACGACAGCACGCCCTCGACGGGCACAATCATATAAAGGAAGATCATCACGTAGCCGGTAATTGCCGCCGGTTGCAGCATTAGCGCTTCGCGCAGGCCAAACAGCACTAGGCCGATAAACACAAAGAACAGAATACTGCCCCAGCTCGTCGCCAGCCCATACAGGATGTAGCCCCGCGTCCGCTCCCGGCGCACCGCCTCAATATTCTCCGCCAGTTCGCCGTCCACAAAATGCCGCCGACGCGCGGCGTTAAGCCGATATTCGCGCCCGCCGTCGAACAACGTTTTGCATTGTTGGATCAGCGTGTCCTCCCGTTGCCGGGATTGTCGCAGCAGCCCAAGCGCGCGCCCGTGTGCCGCCTGATACCCCAGCGTACCGAGCGCAATGGCTAGTAGCGCCAGCCCCAGCACGCTAAAAGAGAGCGTCGCCAGGTAAATCAGGCACCCGAGGATCACCGCGCTATAGATGAAGAGATTTGGCAGGTTGACGAAAAAGACCACCAGCGTATCGAGATCCTGCGTCAGCACCGAGATAGTCCGCGCCATTCCGGAACGCTCCAGCTGCAGCCAGCGGGTTTCACTCACCCGATGCGTCAACTCACTGCGCAGCCGCGCCTTTACCTTCTGCCCAAGATACATAAAGGTGGTTTGCGAGATAACGCGGCTTGCCAGCATCAGGCACGCCAGCAGCGCAAACTGTATTCCCGGTGCCAGCCAGCCCTGCGCTAGCGGCAGATTCAGACTGTGGTTAATCATCGCCAGCAGCGACGCATTGCTCAGCCCGCTCATCAGCCCGGCAACCACGGCCAGCAGCAGCCAGCCGCCGACCATCCGAAACAACATCAACAACAACGACATGCTCATTCCTTTTTATAGTTTGCTTCTTTTATTACGTCTGATGAGATGACGGCCTGTTTCTGCCACGAATCAGCGGCCAGACCAGCAGCGGCACGCCGATAAGCGATGCCACCAGCCCCACCGGCAGCTGGCGCGGATAGAGCGCATTGCGCCCCAGCCAATCGGCAACGGTCATGATGCAGGCGGAGAGCAGCACCGCGGTGTAGAGCTGCGCCAGTACGCCCTTCACGCCAACCCGGCGCGCCAGATGTGGACCCAGCAGCCCGATAAACGACACCGGCCCCACTAATAAGGTGGCAAGCCCGGTCATCAGCGCCGCCAGCGCCAGCACGCTGAAGCGGGCACGCGGCAGCGAGACGCCTAGCGAACCGGCCACGCTGCCCATCGGCAGCAGCACCAGCCAACGACGAAACAGCGGCGTGATGATCAGCAGCACCAGCGTGGCGACAAACAGCACCTGCGCCAGAGAGGCGCTGATGTAGTAAGTGCTGCCGGTCATCAGCGGCAGCAACACCGCGCTGGCGGAGAGGTTATTGAGCATCACGATACTCACGGCGGCCTGGCATAGCGCATTCAGCGCCAGCCCGTTAAGCAACACGCGCTGAGGGTTAAACGCGCTGCGTCGGCTATTCCACATTGTCAGTAACAAGCTGATCAGCGCTCCCGCCAGGCTGCTTAATAGAAGAAAGGCGCTGCCCTGAGTGGGAAACAGCAGGATATAGACGGTGACGCCCATCGCCGCACCGCCACCGATACCCAGCACTTCCGGGCTCGCCAGCGGGTTGCCGCTCACGCGTTGCATCAGTACCCCCGCGCCCGCCAACAGCGCCCCGGCACTGATGGCGGCCAGCAGGCGCGGCACCCTGAGCGGCAGCAGTTGCGTCAGCTCCTCATGGCTTGCCCAATGCCAGTGCCCAAGGCCCAGCCCAAGACAGAGTGAAACCACAATGGCGATAAGCAGTACGGCAGCGGCGAGCCACGGCACCCAGCGGTGGGTTGAGGCATCCGCCGTCAGTGGCGACGGAGAAGTATCCGGAACATGTTGTCGGGCATGACGCGCCAGCAGGATCAACAGCGGCCCACCAGTCAGCGCGGTCAACATGCCCACCGGCAGCAACTGGCCGTTCAATAGCGAAACCCGGGACACGCAGAGGTCGGTAAACCACAGCAGCCCCGCCCCGGTGAGCGCACTGTGCAGCATCAACTGACGCGACGTGCGCGCACCGCCAAAGCGGGCAAGGTGCGGCGCGGCCAGGCCGATAAAACCAATCACCCCGACGGCATTGACCACCAGCGCGCTCATCACCAGTGCCAGCAGCACCGCCGCGCTGCGAATTTTCAGCGGCGAGGCGCCCAGGCTACTGACCATGGTTTCCGGCAGTTGCAGCAGCTCCAGCGGTCGCCATAAAAATGCCAACGCCAAGAGGCAAAGCGCCAGCCAGGGCAGCAGCGACATCAGCAGATGACTGTCTTCCTGCGCCAGCGAACCGCCGCCCCACATCAGCACGGTCAGCAGGAAACGGTCATTGATGATGGCGATAAGCATCGTCAGCGCGCCGCACCACAGGTTGATCATCATCCCGGCCTGGATCATCACTAAAGGCGAGAGCCGCTGCCGCCAGCTCAGCGCCAGCACCAGCACCAGCAGCAGCGCGGCCAGTTCCCCCGCGACCACCACCGCCATTTTGGCTTCGGTCAGTAGTAGCGGGAACCAGAGCGATGCTAGCCCCAGCGCCAGCGTCGCGCCGGAGGTCATCCCGAGCGTAATCGGCTCCGCCAGCGGATTGCGCAGCGCCCGCTGCATCAACCAGCCGCAGAGCCCGAGCGTCGCCCCACCAATAATCGCCATACCCTGCCGCGGCAGCCACATGCTGTGCAGAATAATCGCCGTGGGCTGAAGGTTATTGGCATACAACAGCGCCCGCAGGCCACCTTCGCGCTGCACATCGCTACCGGCGAGCAACAGCGCCGCCAGCCACAGCAGCGTGATGAGCCCCCATGAGAGACGGCGGGAATAGGGTTCATGCATCGCGCCACCCCGCAACAAAGGGATAGAGGATATCGGCGAAGCGCCCGGCGGTAATCAGCGCGCCGGTATCGCTAATCGGCTGTTCAATCACCGCCATCGGATACCGCGACGTCACCGGCAGGCGCTGCCACAGTGCGCTCTGCCGCCATCGGGCGACGGCATCACGCTTGTCGTCATCGACCAGCAGGATAAGCCGGGCATCCACCGTGGCAATGCGGGTCAACTCCACCAGCACCGTCCCTTCCGCCCCACGGCTCCCCTGCCAGGCATGGCGCAGGCCGCAAGCGGCCAGCACATCGCCAGGCAAACTTCCCGGGGTGTAGAGCCACAGATGCAGCGCATCAACGGGCGTGGCGCAGAACACCGGTTGCCGCACCGTCTGGGCAACCTTGCGCACGCGGGCTAGCTGCGATTGCAGATTATTGAGCAACACCTGCGCCTGCGTTTCTCGTCCGAAGACATCACCAAGCTGACGCGTAGCATCTATAAAGGAAGCAAGCCCGTGGGTGGGTAGCGTCAGCGTCGGTGCGATTTTTTCCAGCGCGGGCTTCAGCAACGTATGTTGAGGGGTTATCACAATACGGTCGGGCTTTAAGGCATACAGCGTTTCGAGGTTCGGCTGGAACAGCAGCCCTAAATCCTGCACCGTTGAAGGCAACACAGGCTGCGGGATCAGTTTGCGATACCAGTCAGGCGCCGAGACGCCAGCAGGCATGATACCGAGCGCGAGGATCATCTCCGTCAGCCCCCAGTCCAGCACCGCCAGCCTTTGCGGGGCCGCAGCACTCCCGGCCCACGACATCGCGGGAGCCAGCAGCGCTGCGGTTAATAACGTGCGTCGTGAGAGCATCGTTACCACTTGTAGCTAACGGTCGCCGTCAGTTGACGTTTCATCGCGTATTCACAGCCGTTGTTCTGGCAGGTGGCGAGGTAGGTTTTGTTGGTCAGGTTCGCCGCGTTCAGCGCAACGCCCCATTCACGCCAGTCGTAGCCCAGACGCGCATCGTAGACCGTCGCCGCCGATACCTTTAGGCTGTTGTCGGTGTTGGCATAGCTGCTGCCGACATAGCGCACGCCGCCGCCGATGGAGAAGCCGTCCAGCGGGCCGCTCAGCGCATACTGCGTCCACAATTTGGCGCTGTTGCGCGCAATACCGACCGGATGTTTGCCTTCGGTGCCATCGTTCGCGCTGATCACTTCCGGATCGGTCAACGCGTAGGATGCCAGAACCGACCAGGCCGGGGTGATGTTGATCTTGCCATCCAGCTCGATCCCGCGAGATCGGATCTCACCGGTCTGCACGCTGTAGTTGGCGTGATCCGGATCCGGCGTCGCGACGTTGGTTTCCCGCAGGTTAAACAGCGCCAGCGTAAACAGCGCATCCAGCCCAACCGGGTCGTACTTCAGGCCCATTTCCGTCTGCTTGCCTTCCGTCGGCTTAAAGCCGTGACCATAAAAATCAGTCGTGCTGCTCGGCACGAACGAGGTCGAGTAGCTGACGTACGGCGCTAAACCGTTATCGAAGTGATACAGCAGCCCGGCGCGCCCGGTGGTCGCATAGTCGTTGCTTTCGGTACGCGCGTCGGTCAGCAGGTTGGTGCTCTTGGTTTTCGCCGCATCGTAACGCCCGGCCAGATTCATTATCCAGTTTGCCCATTCAAGCTGATCCTGCAGGTAGAACCCGGTTTGATCGAGTGTGGAGTGGGTGCTGCTGGTGAAGGCTGGCACTTCAACCGGTACACTGTAATCCGGGTTGAGGTAGTTAATCGGGCTTGCATCACCGTAGCCCGCGCGGCTGCGCACCGAGCTATGCGTCCGGTCAATCCCGGCCAGCAGCGTATGCTGTACCGGGCCAGTTTGCAGATGGAACTCCGCCTGGTTATCCACGGCGAAGTTGACCATGGTCTCCTGCAGGTTCATCGAGTAACGGTCGATCAGCGGTGCATCCACATGAACGCCCCACGGGTAGACCATCAGGTAATCGCCGGTGCTGCTGATATAGCGCAGGTTCTGGCGGAAGGTCACCGTGTCGTTAAAGTCATGGCGGAACTGATAGCCGATGCTGCCCTGCTTGCGCTCATAGCTGTCAAAGCCCGGCTGGCCGCCGTAGAACTTACTGGAGATCTGCCCGTTCGGGTTATAGGTCAGCGTGCCGGAGGTGGGCATCTGGTTGTAGAAGCCGCTGTCCGGGTCTTTACGCAACTGCGCCAGCACCGTCAGGCTGGTGCGATCGCTCGGCTGCCAGGTGAAGGATGGCGCAATGTCGTAATGCTGATAGCGGGTGTGGTCGACCTGCGTTTCGGTATCGAAGAAGGTCCCCGCCACGCGGCCAAGCAGCGTGTTGTCGTCGGTCAGCGGGCCGGTGACATCAAAGCCGGTACCAAACAGGTTGTTGTTGCCGGTGGACATATACACTTCCCCACCCGGCTGGGCCTGCGGAGTTTTGCTCACCATGTTGACCACCCCGCCCGGGTTGGCCTGGCCGTACAGCACCGACGATGGGCCTTTCACTACCTCAATGCGCGACAGCAGGAACGGGTCCCACGCCGGGCGACTCCACCAGGCTTCACGCGGCAGGCGCAGGCCATCGAGATATTCGTCGGCTTCAAAACCGCGCACCACGATAGTGTCAAAACGGGTATCCGGCCCGGCGTTTTCCGATGCCACGCCGGAGACATAGCGCAGCGCCTCCGGAATGTTTTTCGCCGCTTGCGCCGCGATTTGCGCCTGTGTAACGACGGCGATACTTTGCGATGTGCGGCTTATCGGCTGGCTGGATTTCGTTCCGGCAGCCGCGTTGTGCGCCACCAGTGAACTCTCATCATCCTGCCCCTGCGACGGTGCCGCGGCGGTGACCACTATTGTCTGTTCTTTTGTGCTATCGTGACCGTTATCCGCAGTGAACGCTTGCCCGCTGTACCCTGCGATGATCGTACATGCCAGTACTTTCAACGGTTTATCCCTGAAAAGCTTGCCAACCTGATTCATAGCATTTCCGACTGTTATTAGAATTGGATGGAAATGATAATTATTCAAGTTTAAAAGAGAAGCCCTTCCGTGGCAGAATGGCGTTACTGGCCACCAGGATATCGCCACACGGACAAAAGTTGTCTCTAAACGCAGCAGTAAGCATAAATGGTGAGAATCAGACAGAGGGCAGGTGAAGATGACCATTCCACAGGCGATTGAAGGGCTGCGCCAGCTCAAATACGCTCCCGGCAGCGAAGAGCCGGTTCACCAGCACGAGCAGGGGCAGCTGATTTATCCGCTCAGCGGCGTGGCGAAAATCGTCACCCCGCAGCATATCTGGCTGCTGTCGCCCGGCCGCGCAATCTGGCTACCCGGCGGACTGCCGCACGGTCTTCAGGCCGTGGATCACGTGGTGACGCAAAACCTGTACCTTAGCCCGCAGGCTTCCCGCCTGTTTGGCAATCAGTGCCGCGGCCTGGCCGCCACTCCCCTACTCCACACCCTGATTGATGCCGGGCTTGAAGATGCCATTCCCCCAGAGAGGATGGCCCTGCTTCAGGCGCTACTGACCGACGAGCTACAGCGTTTACCCGCCGCCGCACTGTGCCACGTGATCCTCCCGAGCGATCGCCGGGTGCGCCAGGTCTGCGATACGCTTTGCCGCGAGCTGGATCATACCGCGACCCTCGCCTGGTGGGGGCAAAAGGTCGGAGCCAGCGAACGCACGCTGGCACGCCTGTTCCGCGAAGAGACGCACCTGAGTTTTTCCGAATGGCGGCAGCAGATTCGCCTGCTGGAAGCGGTGTGTAATCTGGCGCGCGGCGTGGCGGTGAATACGCTGGCGCAGGAGATGGGCTATGCCAGCGCGAGCGCGTTTATTGCGATGTTCAGAAAGAAGCTGGGGGTGTCGCCGCAGCGGTATATTCAGGCGGCGATGGTGATGTCGTGATTTTATGGTTATCTATTTTTATTATTAATACGGGGACTGTTTTTAATAGATTATATTAATAATGGCTTCCGGTTTTATATTTAATGGCGTTTATTACGTTTTATTTTCGGCTGGCTTTTACTTCCTTTACTGGGTATATTTACAGGTGTTATTTTGCGCGATGCGGGTGTGCGCCAACACGCCCGCATCGCTAATCACAATTGCTATTAAACGGAATAGTAACCATGACTGACATCGATTGTATTGCAGATTTATTTGAACCAGAAGTAGTGGATGGAAATAAGCGGAATTTAACCGTGAGTTATGCGAGCCGCGCGCCAGATTATCATCGCGTTCCGGCGGTGATGATGAAGGGGCAATGGCTGGAAGGGGCGGGGTTTACCACCGGCACGAAGGTTGAGGTGCGGGTGATGAAGGGGTGTATGGTGCTGACGGCGGTGGAAGCCGAAGCTGACGAGGTGCTGGAGACGGCGCGGGTGGTGGGGAAGTTGTCGGTGCGGAAGCGGAGGCAGGTTAGGGAGTTTATTGGGGTGATTGGGGGGAAAGGGAGTCGGGGTTGATAAAGGAAATTAGGTGCCATTGAGTTAAAGGCAGTAACCCATCACCTATCTATTCCAGTGAATGGGAATACCGGAAATCTCACCAGTACGCAAATCCATTCGCCAATCACTCTACAAAAAGAGTTTTATAAGACGACACCGCTTCTGTACAGAGTATTGAGCGAAAGCCAGACATTAAAATCAGCAACGATAAAAATGTATCAGATTCTTGATGCAGGTGTTGAAAGGGCAATACGAGGGGGCGCAATGCCCCCTTTTCATTCAGCGGTTAGGCCTGTTTCTTCTCGTTCCAGGCGTCAGAGTGAAGGATGTTACCGTCTTTATAGAGATGAGTGATTTTCTCATAACTCAAAGAAACATCTTCCATATGTCCTGTACCAGTTACGTTGCGGGTGTCATGCATCAGTGGGCTATGGCTAACCACTTTCACATTTTCCAACGTGATCGTGTAATAAATTTCCTCTTGTCCACTGTAGTTTATTCTGTAGAACTGAAATTCAGCACTTTTAAGTGTTTGGCCTGTTGCAACGACTTTAAACAGATAAGGTGATGAACTATCGATCTCTTTGGTGAAATTAAAAGAACAGTGTTGACGGGAACCAGTAACTTTACCAGTGAGGGGATCTGTAGGGATCACTACGCCATGTTGCAAGCTACGTAGTTCAATGCTTCCGTCCCTTCCGTGAACGTCACAAGATCCCATAATCTGCGATCCGCCATCATCTTTTAAAATTAGGTGAACTGGTAACGAGTTTATGTGCCGTCTTGTTCCTGCGGTTCGGTTCATGCCCTTGCTGCTAACTGTAAAACATTAGCTTAAATTGGCAGTGGATTGCTAAGTACCCGTGTACCAGGCACTTAGCAATACATTTCCAAATCGCCGGAATCATCCGGCACTTCATACGACGCGATGTCTCCCGTCGATTTCTACTGCTAACCATCGCAGTAATGAAACTACGGTATACCCATTAACAGCAATCGTGAAAAAAACTTGTCCACTGCAAACTCACCCGCCCATTAATTGAACTTTACCTATAAAAAATTTAATGCTGCAAACAAAGCAATGTCCACGATCAAGGCCTTAGAATCTGTAGCTGAAGTAAAGTTGCTCAACCTATAAACCAAATGATGATTAGCAACTACACAATGAAAAAAATTATAATTTGCACACTTGTTACTGTTTCTTTAGCAGGTTGCATCCAACGAGGGCATTACAATAATCCGAGCAATCCGTCCGAGGATGCAGCTCAAATGTTGAAAGCCAGCCGTAAAGCCAACGTTGATAACCCAACAGGTATTCCCGACAAGCTTGAAGACATGGAAGCCATGATCAACAACGCATCACGTCATATTAATCGAAGCGCTTTCAGTCCAAGCCAACAGGCTTTGTGTGATGTCAAAATGCCGCAAGATGTGCAAACCATCCTACCTTCCAGGTTTAAATCGGCTGGTGTAACTGATGCAATGATGAAGGACCCTATGTACCAGAGGGCTACAAAACTCTTCGCAAGTATGACTACCGTTGCATGCTATAACGGCGCAGCTGACGCAAAACGCGGGAATATTGATGCCTCGATCGCAAAGCAAGCAACCCTTGCTGAAGCTAGAAAACAGGTTCTAACACAAGACGATGAGATGAGTATAATGGGCATGGAACTTGGAATTAGCGCGTATCATACCGGTTACATATCTAAGTAAGAACGGCATGTACCACAAATGATGGCTGCATGATCAATGTAGCCATTTCAGCAAGGTCAGAGGGATTTAAAATGCTGGAGTTCGTCACTACCTAATGCTACATACTCCCAATCACGCTGACGCATCCGTTCATAATTGGTTCTGCTAACTTTCGTACTTTTTTTCGTAGTATTCTTTTCTACCGAGATTAAGCGCCCGTCAATGACCTTTTGTATTTGCTTTTTGCGCATACACCACCACCGATTAAATTTCATACCAGTCTAATATTTAAGCCACATTTGGACAATAGAAGCCATAAAGCCCCGTTGGTGGTAAGACAACTAGTGGAGCAAAGCGACATCATCATGGTTATGTCAGACAGTGAAGTTTATCAGGATAACCGTGTACCCTTACGGGAGCGTGGCTGAAACGCTGGCAGAGCTTGTATCTGGTATACAAGTACCTTTGACCACCATAAACCTGTTTATCCCCTATGACGTCTCACGACGGCATCATTTCGGAGGCATCGGGCTGAAATGCTATTCACTGAAAGTTTTCAGGATTGTTTTAAGACGCTGGCAACGTCATAAGCTTCAAGTTGCAATCAGATGCGTGTTTGAGCCTGGAAACTACACGCCGATGTGAGTTAATATCCTGATCGCCACTACTAACCACAGCGGCATTTTCTTGTGATGGGATTTACTGCAATTTTCAGTGACAGAGAGTTAAGATATTTATCATAACTAACTGATTTTATTGAAAATAAAGTGATTGGTGCGAAGGCCGGACTCGCCAATGAACAACAATCAACTGAATTTTAAGTAATTAATATATAAAAAATTAATTTTATATACTCACATGTATACTCAATTACTTTCCTTCAAAAATCAGCGTAGTAACATAACGCCTGAATCATCTAAACGATGACGCAGTAATCATACCATCCTTAATAATTTCAGCTGGGAATATTTCTCTTTCCTAGACTGATCCAACAAATAGCACTTACATAGCAATACTCAGCTTCTTGCCTCACTCTGGAAAAAAATCTCCTGTAAACAAATCAATCTGTTATCTTCAGCTCATTTAAGATTAAGAAGGGAAAGATGATGTTCACAATGGTAAAAGATTTGCTCAAGATTCCAGTTATCGCAAGCGTCACCCTTGCCATTCTCGCCGCAATTGCGAAAAAGTATGTCCACTTCAGCCGACGGGATTTCTTTTCTCGTTCTCCCTTAGAGCAGATCGAAGCTGTTAAATGGTTAAGGCAATCAAAACCACCATCTTCAGACCCACTAGATGTGGCTGAACAACAATTCCGCCTTCTATCTTTAGGTCTACATAGGGACAGAGATTTATCCTACAGGCTTGTGGCTTTTCATTCCAGCCACTCTCAAACCTATATTCAATCACTCAAGGCGGTATTACGTTGGCCGGGATTATACGATATCAGCGATGGCAAGATATACCCCCATAGTCATTTGAAGTGGTCTCTACCACTCATGCTTATTTTTATACTGACCATTATGGGTTCAGAAGTAATTAAAAGCTATTCACGTGAAGATGTCAGTCAGTTTATTTTCTTTCTAACTGTCACCTTAGCTACTCTTATTCCATGGTTCTGGATGTTATCCTGTACTCTCAAGATATTCTGCATCAGTAAAAAACTGAACACATACATTCCACCAGTCATTGATGCTGAAAGCGATAAAGAGGATTTCAGTTCAATCCTTAATAATAAATACCCTTAAAACTAGCTATACTTTGTAAATACAAGCGCACCTGCCAATAGTGGCAGGTGCTATGTATGTTAAATAAATTTGGTGAAGACTGGTGATCTAAGTCAAGATGACCGCTCAGAACTCTCACAATACAGCATCATTAAAACTTCTTCGCAATAAACCAATCGCCTGTCGTGCTCGCAGTATATCTACCGCTAGAAGATAAGGTGATTGCTCCTGCCAACCAAACCCTCTGCGATCGATACGAACCAGTTCGTACTTATCTACCAAGAAGTTGACTGCATCGGCCAGGGTAATCCCGGCATCAATATGTTCCTTAATAACAGTTTCATCGCTGAACGGCGTGTCGTTCAGTGTCAGGCCATAGTGCTGTTCCAGCAGGCGTGTCAGTAGCATTTGCCAGACAGCCACTGGAGACAGACAGGGCTTCGCCGCCCGCGAAATTGTAGCAGGTAGAGTTTTCATGCTTGCTCTCTTGAAATTAGTTAGCGTTGAGTGGGATAAACAGCGATATATACGTAGCCGCAACTACCAAGAGTATCGGCTTCGCAGGTAAAACCGTTGTGGTACAGGGTGACACAGTGGGCATGGTGAGGGTTCATTTCACCAGTGGTCAGCATCGATTCCATCTGACTGATAAAATGCGGAAATGCCACGTCCAGTTTAAGACATTCTGCTCCGCTGAATTTACCGGTGATACTTGCTCGGTCAGCCAGATAGTACAGCCGGTTGCCCTCCTGCACCAGCCGTGCTCCCAGGCACGGCGTGATATCCCGCTGCAGGCCCCAGGTGATGTTGCTCATTTATAACGTCCTTTATTGTCAGTTCAAGGTAATACTCATCAGGCAGACATAAGGTCCGCTGGGTCCTGGCGGCGTTCGGCGTATACCGCCAGCACGCCGGAAATGTCAGTAACTACCTTACCGGTGTAATGACAGACACTGCCGTGCCACTGGTATCTGCCGGTGCAGTAGCGAAAAATGCGGGAGGCCGGATGCTGACGGTATATCGTCATCGCCCGGCGTTTACTGATAATTTTCATGTAATACCTCAAAGCAGACCATGTTCGGCGAACGACAATATCTGCGTACCACCGACGACAAGGTGATCAGGCACACGGATATCAACGAGCTGGAGCGCCTGCACCAGACGCTGCGTGATTGCTTTATCTGCCTGGCTGGGGGCGATGTCGCCCGAGGGATGGTTATGCGCCAGTATCACTGCTGCTGCATTGAAATACAGGGCGCGTTTGACTACCTCACGGGGATGTACCTCGGTGCTGCTAATTGAACCGGCAAACAGGGTTTCATGGGCAATCAACTGGTTCTGCTGATTCAGGTACAGCACCATAAACTCTTCGCGCTCCAGCCCCGCCATTTTCAGCTTCAGCCAGTCACGGGCAGCCTGAGTGGAGGTAAATGCCACACCTGTTTCTCGCAGGTGTCGGTCAAGCAGCGTTAGAGCGCGCTTTACCGTGCGTTGTGCGGCTAATGGAAGTGCCGTAGCCTGTGGGATAAGTGACTGTTCCATCATGAGTATCCTTAATCAATAATGCGCAAAATGGCGCTGGATTCTGGGTGCTGCAGAGCGTAATACCGCAGCCGGTAATAGTGTTCAGTCATGGCATCGCATTCGGTGCGACAGGCGTGATGGCTGTATTCAATCAGGCAGACAGCAATACCTGCGGCTTCTGCGCTCATTTCCGCACCATTGCCGTTCATGCCGTTGAACAGATGCCATTTATCGTCCCCCTCAGCATCAGGGACCATAAACGCACCGCCATTGCTGAGCGTGTAAAAGGACCAGATACCACCGCTGTATTCATCACAGAAGCGATCCATCCAGGCGAAAATACGGGGTTCCAGCGCTATCCACTGCGGGATAGCACCAAAGTGCAGCGGCCAGAAATCGAGACGCTGCTCGTCAGGTACTGGTGTTGCAGTGAGGTCAAATTGAGGTTCATTAGCGGTCAACAATTCGCATTGCGTTTGTGTCGTCATGGATATTCTCCGTCAATAAAAACGCCAGCGACGATGGCTGGCGTATGGGAAATAAAGGACATGCAGGGATAATTGATGGGTGCAATCAGGAGGAGGATACTCTGAGGATGCCTGACTTGCGGATATAACGGTTAAGCCCTTCACCGGCATCAGGTTCAAAGCACCACGCCCGCCAGACCATTCGACCTTCAGAGTCACGAACCACCAGGCGGAAGTGGCTACCCAGGTCGTCTTCAATGCTGATGTTGCGATACCGGCGGGTAACCGCTTCGGCCTGCTGTCGGGTAAAAGGTCCCGGTGGCAGCATGTGAGATTCTGGCATTCGGTGTACCTTAAAAACAAAAGCCCCTGACGCAGATGCGTCAGGGGCTGTGGGAGTTGGCATGTGTAGGGGGATTGTCAGTAACCGGTTTGCACCTTATACAGCCTCAGGGTTTTACTGCCCCGGACAATTTTCACATACAGGGCATTATCTTTCGTGCCTCGCACAAAACCGGCCTGCACATCGCCCTTACAGTCACCACCGTCGTAAGGAATATTGACACCGGTCTGGCTCACCAGGTCGATAACCCCGAAGCTTAAGTCCTCACAGGCCGGGCCCGGCAGGTCCTGAATCAGGACAAATTTATGGTCGTCGCTGACACCGGTCAGTGAGCACATGGAGGTATTGATGTCGTTTCCCTGGCACCAGTACTCCTGGCCGGGATTGTCTTTATCCATCAGGCTTGCCGGAAGCTGAGCGGCACCGGCACTGAAGGCGGCAAGTGACAGAATGAGGGCGGGTACAGCAGAGGTCATTATTTTCAGCATGGTTTTCTTCCTGAATTAATCCTGCCCGCTGTCGGGCAAAATGAAGGAGGTTGATATCGGGTGTTATCAGAAGCGGCGGTAACGAAACAGCTCTTTGCCCTGGTAAAGTGCCACCAGGTCGTCATATTCAGGCTTCTTCTGGTTGGGCTTAAAGGTCACTACCGTGCCCGGACGGCACAGGTCTTTTACGGTGAGACCGAATTTCTTGTCCGGAGTAATGGTGAATCCCTTTGACACATCGTTGTGCATGATAGTTATCCAGCCCCACAGGCCGCCTTCGCAGTCTTTAAAAGGTGCTGAACGCACCGTGACCATCCCGCCCTGACGGTCAACAGACATGGCTTCACATTTTCCGGTAACCTGACGATGCGCATCACACCAGAAAATATTCCCGTTGTTGTCATTGACGACTGCAGGTAGCGTTCGGTTATAGGGCTGGGCCTGAGCCCCTGCACAAAGCAGAAGGCTGCCGGTAATGCCCAGTATTTTAATCAGTGTTTTCATTACGTTGGTCCTTAACAGAGAAAGTATCAGGTAGCGGTGATTCAGGCCCATACAGTCAGTGCCAGCATCACCAGCCATACCCAGAAGTAAGCCGGTTTCTGATCGAGGTTTTTCGCCCGACGCCACAAATAGAACGGCACCAGCCAGGCCAGTTTGCCGAACATGGTGGTATCCACTCCGGCCTTACGCAGACGTCGTTCATCGAGATATCCCAGAGCGATATTGAGCAGCAGCGTGATAAACCAGTACTGCCCACCCGAGACGGCATCATATGCCTCGTCAAATGACATCCCGCTCAATCCTGCAGTCCACAACTCCAGCGCGTAGCCAATGAAGGGAGCGAATGCCAGCGTCCACACAACGCCACCCGGAATGCGGTGCCCCGGCAGCGCTGGTGGTGTGGTGCTGTGGAGCAGCGCCGAAGCCAGCGGGGTGGTGGAGACCGGTTGCCACTCTGCCATACCCTGTCGCCATACCAGCGTGGTTGCCGTCAGTTCACCGCGCATAATCAGGCCAGTGATGTCGTCTTCGGTCACATTGTCGTGACGTATGCCATTTTTCTCGTAATGCCAGGTCATTGTTTTTCCTTCTTAACAGAGGCAATTAAATCAGTGTGTTACCCTGCTCCTCCTCAGAGGGCCCAGGAGACAGGACTTCGCGAATACAGCTGAAGTGCGGAAGAGCCCGGATAAAGCCCGCCTGTGTGGTTAACTGGCTGAGACGTTTTCGCGGGGTAAAAGTGGTGTTCAGGACTGTCACCGCATGGATGGTCGCCAGAGGGTGCACGGTGATATGCCCGTTAAGTTCACCGGTGAGGTACCAGCAGCCGTCGAATGAAATCAGTCGGTACGGGGCCAGCCCGTCACAGCGTTCTCCCTCGGCCAGCAGCAGTACCCGCTGGCATGCGGTAATGGCACTGACGAGGCGGTAAAACACCAGCGAGCTGGCCGGTGACACTGACTGTGGGGGTTGCCACACCAGGCAGGGCATCCCCCCTGCAGTGAGCAGCATGCCCGCCAGACGCCGGTCCAGCCCCGGAAAAATATCGGCCAGTCCTGCCCGGTGAGCAAAGGTCAGTGCATCCAGCTCGCCCTGTACGCCTCCACCGGTACTGCGCAGGCGGCACTGCCCCCGTCGATACTCAAGGTCGAGGTACATCAGCCGTTCGCGAAAATCCCGTCGCAGGGTACGGACTGACACACCAAACTCTGCCGCTAATCGGACCATGTTCAGCGTTTCACCTGCAACCAGGCGGCTGATTATCAGTGACAGCCTGACAGCCAGCCGGTCATGACGGCGCTCTGCCTGTGTCATCTTAAATCTCCGAAATAATTAACTGACTGAATATGAAATGATTCTAAAGAGGGGGGCGGACAGGGTATGGACATGGAATGAACTATTTTTTATCTGCCACCGGAGGCAGTCCCGGCGCGGCACACCGTGAAATGCGGTGATAAAACACTCAATCCAATGGAGGTAAAACGGACAGGGAGTGTCCTTTCTCAACATGCTGATAACAAGCTCAGGACTGAAACCCACTCAGCATCGCTTCCGCCATCACCCAAAGAGCCCGGTTGAGCTTCACATCTCCGTCGATACCACGCACGGCGCGGGTATGCGTTCGCCCACCTTTTGCACTCCGGCCACTGAGTCCGCCCTTAATCAGGTTCTCCTGAATACGCTGGTATGTGGTCCACAGATCATTGCTCTCATCCTGCCAACGGCGTGGGGAGAGTATCTGAGGTGCTGTAACCGGCTGGTGGTCCTCACCGAAACGGTACGTCAGTGCAGCCTGTGCCAGAGCCTGTTGTGCAGGTGGCGGCAGCATCAGCGACTGCATGGCATCCCGCTTCTCTTCCACACGGTCGAAAATCCCCAGCACTTCATACGCTCCCTCAATCACCTGACTTACGACATCTCCTTTGTGCGGCACCCGCACCTCGCCAAACGACTCACCGCAGACGAGCCCGTTCTGGCATACCGCACGGAATAATCCCGGCAGCATCTGATACGAACTGGAGCCATCGTGGGAGTTGAGCAGAATAATTTCCGGGACCTGTTTGCCGGTAATTTGCCCCTCCCGACGCAGGCGCAGCATGTGCTTTGTATGCTCACGACGCCCTGGGTCACGCACTCTGGTCTGGCAGGCAAAGAAGGGCTGAAAGCCTTCGCGCTGCAGGTTTTCAAGAATGGTAATGGTTGGTATCCAGGTATATCGTGCGCTGCGTGACGCGTGCTTGTCCTCGCTGAAGACACTGGGCACCACGCTAAACAGCTCTTCACGGGTTAACGGACGGTCACGACGAATAAGGTTTGCTGCGCCAAAGCGCGAAGCCAGACGGCTCATAAACAGACTCCTCATGATGGATAAATAAAGACAAAAAAGCCCTGCCGCTCAATTGCGGCAGGGCTGAGGAAACGATGGGTTAGAAGGGGCAATTCAGAAGAAGAAATTCCAGACTGCCCGGGCGACTGATACCACGATGTCGCGCATAGACTGGATGACTGTCCGAACCGGGGCCGGAATCAGGGGCATGGAGCTTACTGTATCTAGTACCGAGCCGACCGTTTCACCAAAATCGTCACGGGCTTTTTTATTAACAGTGTCAGTACGAAGCGGCGCACTGAGCTGTACCGCTACAGGACTGCTGGCCTCACGCGGCAGACAACGAATCATCCGCTCGGCCATCACCCGCAGTCCCCACTTAGCCCGCACCGACACGGCACACACCGGATGCACGGGCCTGAACAATTCATGCAGCATGCAGATTTTACGGCTGATGTTCTGCTTTTGCTCTGTGGATAATAGCTCTCCACTGCTAGTAGGCTCTGCTTTATCTGCCTGACTGATAACAAACAGCACCTTATGCCGGTAAGCCTCCCCAATCACCTGATTATAAAAGTGCTCATCCACCCCCAGTGCCCGGTCATCAGCCTTAATCAGCCACAGCACCAGGTCGAGGTGGGGAAGCTGTTTGCGGTACAGTGCAGCGTACTCCGTATCCCGGTACTCAGACTCCCCGACACCAGGTAAATCCACTAGCGTCATATTTCTCTCTCCTACCTGCAGGCTAAAACATAATGGTTCGCGGGTACAGGCAACCACATCACTGATCGGTGATACTTCTCCAGCAAACATGGCATTACACAATGAAGATTTTCCAGCTCCGGTTTTACCCATAATGCCTATCACCGGCTCATAACTTATCAGTTTTTGTATCTTCAGCAGCACCTGTGCACTGACCCATGCAGGTAATCCGGAAAGCACTTGTCGCAAAGGCTGAGATGGATCTTTATGTTCCATAACATCTCCTCAGATAAATAAAAAAGCCGGATCGCAAGGATCTGGCCAATAGTTGGGTACGTTCATGGATGTAATATCTATCTGAAAATATTTTAAATCTGTAATCAGCTATCAATTCAATTTTTAAAAATTTCAGTTGTTATTTTAGATAATTCGGTCTAAAACGCAGCCGCGGCAAAAGACGGATTTAAATTTTCGGAATGGAAAAAGCAAATGCGTCAGTTGCAGGCACAACCAATGCCCAGAGAAAATCAGTGCGTGACAAAGGAGCCTACGGCAGAAGATATTCTTACATGACATTTTTTAATTAAGCAGTTCATATCCCTTTACAGAACTCTTTGGGTAAATAGGTTACAACACTATCGCCTGTCGGCAGTTTTTACTTTTTGGGATTATAACGAACCTGAAAAAAACAAGATCTACACCTCATAATTCAAAATATATTGTTCGTTTCAAGTGAATTATTTATTCAGTATTAATAGATAGCAGAACAAAGCCATCCAGCGTTATAAATATATTCCTCACTTGTATTTTAGTTGAATATTTATGGGGGACGTATGAGATTAAGTAAAAAAGTAATGATAGCAACGTTGATTCTGTGGTCCGGGGTATCATCAGCAACGGGATATGCTGCCAGACTGACGTTGAGAAGTTCGGTTTTGCATAATGGTGAAAATATCTCTGTTGATTTAATGGCAAATGATTTCGGATGCAAAGGGAAGAATATCCAGCCTGAATTATCATGGCAATCGTCCCCTGAAGGGACACGCAGTTATGCCATCACTTTATACGATAAAGATGCTGATACAGGCAGTGGTTTCTGGCACTGGATGTTAATTGATATTCCCGCAGCACGCAATCATCTCTCACGAAATGAAATACCGGATGGCGCAACAATAAAAGCAAATGATACCGGCAAGCGCAATTATCTCGGTCCTTGTCCTCCCGTGGGAAAAGTCCATTCTTATATTTATACACTACACGCTCTTGATGTTGAAAAACTCGATGTACCGGATAATTCAACCGCACCACTGACCGGATATTTTATTAATCAACATACACTTGCCACATCCACACTTACGCTCAAAGTTGTCAGAAATCAGTGACCATTAGTATTTCTTAACAGGCGGCAAATAAATGAAAGCTAAAATTTATTATTTAACCTTTATTACCGGGCTGATTTCTTTTATCGCATCGGTGACATACCTGAATCATTTCGATGGGACATGGTCTGCAATCGTGATGGTTTTGTTTTCATTCCTGATCCCACTGACAGCACTCTTATGGCGTAAAAACCGCCTGATAAGTTTTATGTTAACGTTATTCTTTACGTTGATTGTTGTGCGAAATGCAGATCAGCATGACTGGTCACGGGTGGGTTGGTTAACCGCCATCACATTCATTCCTCTGCTGCTCCAGGCCATCATTATCTTCAGGGAGGGGATACGTCAATATGGTCACCAGGAGGTCGCACTCTCCTTTTTAAGAATGTTTGTTGGATTTAATTTCCTGACGCATTGTACTGAAAAACTGTTTTTGTCGCATCATGATGCCGGTCTGGTTGGTTTCTTTCAGAATGTCGTGGGTATGCATACTTTCGGTACCGTGCTCAGTGAAAACGTTGCCGTTACAATGATTATTCTCGGTGGGCTCGCTGAATTCACAGCAGCAGTATCGATTGGTTTCGGTTTTCTGACCCGTGCTGGCGCGTTTATTGCAGCAATTTATCTTATTGCGGCCGAGTTAATGAGTGGACATTTTGGTATCGGTTACACATGGATGATGCCAGGTGGCGGCTGGGAATTTCCCTTCTTTTATTTTATGGTCACTATTCCGTTTTTACTGCCTAATTCCGCAGGTAAATTGTCACTGGATTTCGAATGGAAAACGGCGTTCCAGCCCATCATTAATCTCTTCTCGGGCGTGGATGCCAGTTTAAAAGACCGCTAATTAAAGACAGTTTGCAACGGCGAGCCTGCTCGCCGTTTTTTTGTGCTCTCCCACAACAGGCTATTCCTGATAGTGGTGTTGATGCCAGATTTCAGCGGCCTGACTGGGTGTTTTATTTTGCCGGCAGATGAGATAATCCAGCTCGCTGATGACGGTATTACCGGGTGATAAAGCCTGAAGCTCAGCAAGTAACTGGGGTTCGAATATCTCTGTTATCGATTTGGACGCTATCAGCGTAGCTTCATCCTGTCCGCCAAGTAACCCTTTTGGCTCTTCTAATGCCCGGATGGTATATCTGTGATGCAGGAACTGCGGATGCCACAAGGGAATAACGAGCCAGCGCTGTTCGCTGACAGCCTGCTCAAAAGTGCTGTAGCACGCCGATTCACTGCCATTTTCAAAATAATAACCGGAATCGGAAAGTTGATATTCCTCGATCATTGTACGAGAAAAACGGCTGATCCCGGCCCCCGGGTTAATACCCAGGATCCGTTTTTCCATTTTTAACAGGACATCGGGTCTGAGTAAGTCTTCAACAGAGGTCACATCGCTGACGGGGACATAATCAGGGACTCCCCATATACAGTAAGGATGATACAGGACTGTTAATTTAACCGTATTATCCTGATAAGGGGCCAGATAGACATCGTGGCTGGCAGGAAGCCAGGCTGAAACGAGCATGTCCACTTCTCCTTTCCCATAGCGCTTAAACATCTCTTCATGAGGGCTGGCTGTCATTTCAACCTGCCAGCCATATTTTTCAAATACAGTACAAACCAGCGCTGCACTGGCCGCGTGGAAACTTAAATCAATATGACCGATACGAAGTGTTTTTTTCATGCTCGTCCTCAAAGGAATAGAGTGGGATAAAAAAAACGCTATGCTGTATTAGCCATAGCGTAAAAGTAACATTTCTGTTACTACGTCGAACTTTAATACCGGGGCGCGGCTGAATGATATTTTTGATTCAGTATGCGGACTCACGGGAACCATCACCAACAGAGCAAATCCGCTCTGGTCTTTATCACTGTGTAGAACCCAATATAACTATCACAGCAGCGATGCCTGTTAATTTATAGTAAGAGACAGAATGTCTTATTAATGCCATTAAAATCTCAGGTTATAAAATAGCGTAAATCGAACCGCTTAAAAATAATGACTGAACGATAAGACTTATCTTTCAAAAGTGAAAATAAGCGGGATAACTGGCCCCCAATTTGCCCGTTATCCCTGCACAGTTGTATTTTGGTTCGCTATCCTGCCGTACTGCCTGCCAACGGATACCACCATAAACCGGGCGCTGACAGTAGAGTGACATGCGTACAGATCCGAACTGCTTCAGAAAATGGCATTGTCCTTCAGGTTGATTCCGGTACAGGTTCACTGAACACCGCTTCTACTAACTGCCCTCCGGGGGCTCGTATAAAAACTCGCCGCTCCTGAATATCAGCCAGGTCCATCAGGGAATAATGTATCCCAAGACCCTGGAGTTTTTCCCGAAAGGCACCGTAACCTTCGAGATGAAATGCCACATGGTCAATACTCTCTTTTAACGCCGCAGCGGGTAACGGGTACCCTTCATCGCCCGCAGGAATAATATGCACCAGCGGTTTTTCCTGCGCATATAACCAGTAACCGGGAATGCGGTTGCTGATAAGACCGGGGCGCACCCCGGGCTATAAATCAAAGACTGCGATAAAAAAGTCTCGCGTGGTGTCCATGTCACTGCTTCGGAATGTCGCATGGTCGATGTACATAGTTACCTCGCGGCCTGGACTTTCAGGCCAGTGTTACAACGGTTAAACAGCACAAACGCAATGCCGGCCACAGGGATCAGTATCGCCACCCACGGAATACCTGCCGCGCCGAGGGCACTGTCGACGGTCAGACCACCGATAATCCCACCCAGTGCATTCGCCAGGTTAAAGGCTGAGATATTAGCGGTACCCGCCAGTTCCGGTGCAGTGCTGCCATGTTTCAGTACGCTCATCTGTAATGGCGGGACATTACCGAATGAGGCAATGCCGAACAGGAACGTCGCCACCATAAACAACCAGTAATGGCTGCTGACCAGGCCAACAACAATCAGTGACACGACCATCAGGACCGGCCATAAAAGCTGCGCCTGGCGCAGGTTGCGGTCCGCCGTCATCCCCCCGATATGGTTACCCACCACCAGACCAATACCCACCACAAACAGCAGTACGGTTAACGCCTGTACGCTGTAACCTGCCACCTGCTCTGCCAAGGGTGCAATGTAACCATACAGCGTCATAAAGCCCGTCCAGCACAGAACGGTAATCGCAAGGCTTGCCAGTAACGGGCCATGACGGAATACCGCCAGCTGCTGACGCACACTCTTACCCGGCTCAGGAGGCTGGCGCTGAATGGTCAGCATAATAGCAACCAGCGCCACCGCACCCAGGGCGGAGACAACATAAAACGTCACGTTCCAGCCGAAGATATTGCCAATCCAGGCACCGAACGGCACACCCAACACGTTTGCCAGCGTCAGCCCGGCAAACATTTGCCCCACAGCGCGACCCGCAAGATTCTCTGCCACCAGTCGCGTTGCGACCACCGCACCGATACCGTAAAACGGCCCCTGTACCAGGCCCGCCAGCACCCGGCTGACCAGCAGCACCGAATAACTGGTGGATAAGGCGCTGACCAGGTTGGCGGCAATAAACATCACCATCAATCCGGCCAGGACATTACGTTTTTCAAAACGGGCGAGCCACAGCGTCAGCACCGGCCCACCGATTACAATCGCCATGGCGTAAGCGGTGATCACATTTCCCGCCTGACCGTCGGTGATATTGAGGGTGTGCGCCATGGTGGTGAGTAATCCGGCGACAACAAACTCGGCGGTGCCAATAGCAAAAGCGGATAAGGTCAGTATCCAGACCTGTAATGGAATACGCTGCGATTTCATAAGTGACTCTGACAGATGAATGATGAGAGTCATTCTGGGCTAAAGAATCACTTTTGATAATTGCAGTAATATTGAATGGATTATTTTATTTTTATGAATAAACCTGTTGCCGGATCATTCATTATCCAGCCAGTTGATGAAAAACTCGCTGAACGCCGTCACCTGCAAGGGCTGAAAACGGCGTTGCGGGTAGACAAACTGGAGGCCAACCTGTTTTTTGTCATGGCGACTGAAACCGATAAAGGTGTCGGCAAATAAGACGATGAGCCGCCCCTGTTCGACATCGCGCTTCACATCCCACCATGATTTGCTGGCGATACCCGCCCCGGCCAGCACCCACTGGCGCAGCAGGGCACCATCATCACATACCATGGCAGGCGTGACCCGCACCATGGAGGGCACATCATGCTCTTCAAAACGCCACTCGTTCATCGGCGTGCCGCGCTGCTCCATCACCAGGCAACGATGCCCGTGCAGGTCATCCGGATGCACAGGTTTCCCATGTGTTTCAAGGTAGCTTTTTGACGCAACCAGTACACGGTGATTGGGGCGGATAAATTTCGTCACCAGATTGCTGTCCGGGAGGTTGCCGAAACGCACGCTCATGTCCAGACGGTTGGCAATCAAATCCACCACACTTTCACTCAGATAGACAAAGCTTCTGACTTCAGGATGCAGGCGGGAAAAATCGAGCAGTGCGGCCGAAAGATACTGTCGGCCAAAATCTGATGGCGCTGAAATACGCAGGCTGCCACTGAGCATCCCGTCTTTCTGTGTCAGTTTCGACTCGGCCTGCGCCATTTCCTCCATCACGCGAAGTGCGGCGTGGTAAAAATCCTCACCGGCGCGTGTCAGTGCAATTGCCCGGGTGGAACGATTAAACAGCCGGGTCTGATAGCGTTCTTCCAGTGCCTTTAACCGGGCCGTCATGGTGGCAGGAGAAAGATTCATCCGCCGTCCCGCTGCGGCCAGTCCACCCGCCTCCACGACTTCCACCAGTAACGTCATATCTTCAAACTTGCCCATTATTCCGTTTTCCTGAAAATAGAATCAGTTATTCCCGCCATTATCAAAGCGACTCACAGGCCGTAAAGTCAAGCTATAAATTACCGCCCTGGAGAACAGTTAATGCAGCCACAACCTCTTTTTGAAACTACACATATTGGCAATCTTGAGCTAAAAAACCGTATTGTGATGGCGCCGATGACCCGGGCACGTACCGCGCAGCCAGGCAATATTCCTACGACATTGATGGCAGAATATTACGCTCAACGCGCCAGCGCAGGTCTCATCATCACCGAAGCGACGCAGATTTCTCCGCAGGGACAGGGGTATTCCTGGACACCGGGGATTCATTCCGCTGAACAAATCGCAGGCTGGCGTCTGGTGACCGATGCGGTCCATAAAGTGAACGGCAAAATCTTCTCTCAGTTGTGGCATGTGGGGCGTATGTCTCATGAAAGTTTTCACCCTGACGGCAAGCCCGTTGCCCCTTCAGCGTTGTCGCCGGAGGCACAGGTGTGGGTGGTGAACAGCGAAGGTGTCGGGGAAATGGTTGACTGCCCCGTTCCGCGTGAGTTGAGCCATGACGATATTGGGCAGGTGATTGCGGATTACCGCCAGGCGGCCATCAATGCCATGGAAGCCGGATTTGACGGTGTGGAAGTCCACGGTGGCAACGGGTACCTGATTGACCAGTTCCTGCGTCGCTCCTCAAATAAACGGACCGATGAATACGGTGGCAGCCTGGCAAACCGCGTGCGTTTCGCCGAGGAAGTGCTGGAAGCCATCAGCGACGCCATTGGTGCAGACCGCACCGGTATCCGTCTTGCCCCCTTTATCACCCAGCGTGGCATGGATGACCCACAGGCCATCGAAGCGATTCTGGCGCTGGCGGCCTGGTGTGAAACAAAAGGCATCGCCTTTATTCATCTGGCTGAAGCTGACTGGGATGATGCACCGCAGGTGCCTTATGAGTTCCGTGAAACCCTGCGGGCAACCTTCAGCGGCGCCATTATTGTTGCGGGGAATTACACGCGTGAAAAAGCCGACAAACTGCTGGCGGCGGGTGTGGTGGACCTGGTGGCCTTCGGTCGCCCGTTTATTGCCAACCCCGACTTCCCGCGCCGTCTGAAACAAAACCTGCCGCTGGCAGAGATGGGCAATCCGGCGACACTGTTTGGCGGTACTGAAGTCGGTTATACCGATTATCCGTTCCTGACGACTGAGGTCTGAATCATGACACAACGCACACTCATTATTGGTGGTGCTACCGGTATTGGTTTCGCCGTGGCACAGCTTCTGGCAACCCGTGGGGAGCATATTATTCTTGCCGGTCGCCATCACGATAAACTTCAACATGCCTGTCAGCAACTTCAGACAACCGGTGCGACAGCGGAAAGCCTGGTACTGGATATCGCCGATGAAGCGCAACTTGAGCGCCTGGCCCGGACGCTTGAACCGGTGGACAACATTGTGGTGACGGCGGGCTCCCAGGCGCCGGGTGGCGCATTCACCACCCTGGATTTGAAGACCGCAAAACAGGCGTTTGATACCAAATTCTGGGGCAGTCTGGCGGTTGCCCGTTATCTGAGCGGGAAAATTAAACCCGGTGGAACACTGACCCTGACCAGCGGTTTTCTTGCCCGTCGTACCGTTCCCGGAACCCTGGTGAAAACCACGATGAATGCGGCTCTGGAAGCTGCAGTGAAAATGCTGGCAAAAGAGTTATCTCCTCTGCGCGTTAACGCCATCAGTCCGGGACTGACAGATACTGAAGCCTATGCAGATATGGCACCGGAAGCACGTGAACAGATGCTGGCGCGGGCGGCAGAAAATCTACCGGCCAAAAGGTATGGTCGTGCAGAAGACCTGGCAAAAGGGTATCTGTTTGTCATGGATAACCCCTTTGTCACCGGCTCGATAGTGGATATTGAGGGTGGGGCCCTGATTAATTAACCCGGAGAAATGAAGATGACTCACCTGGATGTGGTTAAAGCTTATTTTAAATATTGTGTCGACGGAAAAGATGTCGAACGCGTGAATGAATTTTTTGATGAAAACGTGGTGATTCATCGTCCTGACTGCCCCGGGCCACTAGTCGGTCTTGAAGTTTTTAAAAAAGGGCTGCGCGAGAATGTGACCGACCGCTATGAAGCCATTGTGACGACATTTCAAAAAGAGGTTGTTGCTGACGACCAGGTTGTTGTCGCCCTGACTCATGTGGCGACAGGATCTAATACGTGGAACGGTTTTGACGTCAGTGGCAGGGATGTCACCTGGACCAGCCTGACCTATTTCAGGTTCAATACGTCCGGCAAAATTGTTGAGGAAATAGTGGAGCGCAATGAATTAAATATGGCGCGTCAGTTAGAACTCGTTGATTTTTAATCAGTAAGCTATAAGAGAAATACAGGGGCTGTTTTATGTGAAATGGTAAAGCAGCTCTTTTTTTGCTACTGCAGATATGTACATTTTTCTTATTGAATACACACATGCACAAGCATCCGTCCTGAATAACAAAACGATTAATCTGGCCCAAGCCCTACAGGGCCTGGTCTTTTTACTGATATAAAAGGATCGGTAACTGCCGACGGAGAAACAGGCTCTAAGAATGGGATCGCATGCTCTGAATCTAAATTAGAGTTAATCAATACAGGAGATGCATCTTTCACAACTGTCACGCAGAATGGAACAATTGAAACACTAGCTTCCGTACATTATAAAACACAGGTCCTAATACTTTCTGTGGAAAAACTTGTCTGCCGGTTACTGGTGGCTAAAGCTCTAAATTAAAGATTTGCAACCTCCTCCTCAGGAGCGTAATAATAATTCCCCCTTGAGTCCACATGAATCATCAGTTCCTGTTTCCTGATTTTTGACTGTTTTCGGCTAAGTGCTTTGGATTTGGATTTGGATTTGGTCACAAGATCTGCGCTTACGATTCCCATGGCCAGGCTGCCTTCAACGTTTCGCACTCCAAAATTACTCGTGACGTGTTTCTGGGTAGAGAACGCCTGGTTAAGAACAGATATCTTTGAACTGGTCGAAACAATCACAGGGGTAGCCTTGTATCGCACCACAAAATTCTGAACCAAGAACGACGACACAAGGTGACAGATTAATTATTTTTTACCACTGTAAATTACCGTAATTTTGTCTGGTTTCCTCAGCGTTGGCGCAGTGTGTGGATCAATCCGATATACAGGAACAATGACGGCATTTTTTCCGCTGAACAGGATGGGTACCCAGCAGTGAATGCGCGGGTCTTTCGTCGTCTCCGGAATGCCATTTGAACCAAAAGACATGAGGTCAATCACGTTGATAAAAAGGGCATTCTTCAGGTCAAAAAAGTATTCGTTATAGATCACATCTTTGGCCATTAAAATTACCGCATCACCCGCTGCCAGTTTTAAAGGGGATGAGTCTTCCTCTTTCGATCCCTCATCTGTAAAAATGATTCTATCCGTGTAGATGAAACACGCATATTGAGCGGCCAAATCGGTCATGTCCAGGAACGACTGGCAGAGATCATTGATATATCGGTTTTCTACCCTTCCAACAGCCTTATCCTGACGATAATGTCGCTTCCGCTCACGAACATGCATCACGCCATTAACGCTGTCAAAGTCATACACTTTTCTAACCTGAAGCTTACTTTCCCAAATTTCCAGACAATACTTCTCAGCCATGACAACATTACGTCTGCGTGGCAGGTCTTGTTGGTAAACACCTGCCAGCAACCGTGACTTCAGTTCATCAGCAAGTTGATAATAGCGATTAACGTCATTAAGAACAGGAACAGTGGCATCCAGTAATGTAGTAATGACCTGCGATCGGGAAATCTTCTGTGTCCTGCTGTATTCATCCAGGACTCGTAATGTCTCAGAATTAGTGATGCTGAAGGTGATACGTTCCATCATGCCCATCCCTTGTTAATCATATTTGCATTTTTGCATAACTTTTTATCTTAATTTCTTAATTATCATTGTGGTAATTTTTATTGCTACTCACAACACGCTACCTTATTAATATCATTTTATCCTACTGCCAGAGCCCCTTCTTGGCACTACTCTGGCAGTCTGGATAACCAGAAAAGATATTTGGGTTTTTAGTATAATTATATCCTCCTCTTTTCTAATCCCTCCTTTCTTGCCATAGTCATCATGTCCTCCATATCGCTTCTCACCAATCATCCTCACCATTATCACGATAGTGGTGTATCACGAAGAATATCGTGATCGCTTACATCATCTTAAAAAATACATATCACCACATTCCTTTGTATACCCATCACAAAGGACTCAACCATGGATTTCCCATACACTTATAACAACCGCTACACGATGAACTGGTTCCTGCTGTCGCTACTGAACCACCATCTTAATCAACTATTGGAACGCTACTCCCGTCTTCAGCCTCTCAGAATTGATCTGTTCTATCAGAAAGACACATGGCGTTATGACCACCACGGATGGCACGAAACGGAGTTGGAAGTACGTCAGTTAGTCGAACGTATGATGCGCGAGAGCAGAATCGTGGGTTATTTCTGGGTGCTGGAGTTTACGCCAAAGCATAAATGCCATTCTCACATCGTGATGTATCTCGATGGTCACAATAATCAATCCACATACCCGGTAGCAGAACAAGCGGGAGGGATTTGGCTGGAGATAACGGAAGGGCAGGGTTACCACAATCGTTGTGATCACAAGGACTGTTACGAAGCCGATATCACCCGTCCTGTTAATTACGATGATGCCGAAGCTATCAATGGACTGCGCTACATCATCAGCTATCTGGCTAAGGAGAAGTCAAAACACGGACAAATATACTACGGTGCCAGCGAGGTACCGCCATCAAGTGGATTAGGCAGGCCCAGAGGTCTTTAACATCGGTTCTGCACTTTTTTACATATCACCCCATTGATGTGGAAGGGCTGGTGGTTAAAGGCAATCAACCACCCGCTCAGGTCAATCCCACAATGGAAGACAGCACAATGACAACTCAAATTTCTCTGTTTGATGACCAACTAGTGGACATGCAGTTCATTACCAGATTCACGGGCCTGACGGATAAGTGGTTTTATAAGCTCATCAAAGACGGTTTATTTCCGAAACCGATTAAGCTGGGTCGCAGTTCTCGCTGGAAGCATAGTGAAGTGGAAGCCTGGCTACAGGCGAGAATCGACGAATCACGCAGCTAGTTACCTCTCCTTACATATCACTTTCCTGACAGGCAGACTCTTTATCCGCTCATTGCGGAGCTTTGTAGCTGCCTATCATTCAGTATCCAGGGATAATTCACCATGAAAGAGACAAAGACGCGTTATGACAGTTTGCTAATCAGCTATCAACGCTGGCTAAACGGGTTCACAAAACTGGCCATCATAAATGGCATGTGTCATCCCAATATTCAGGCCAGCCACCATCTGATGGTGGGCAGCCTGTACTTTCCCGGCGCAGGGCAGATGACTGCAGTGGTGCCACAATGCCTTTATCGACTGATTTACGGAAGTCAGCATCCAGAACCAGTGTCGGTAGTGACTGATATGCAAATCAGTCTTGAGACAAAGCAAAAAACTTTACTGCACCACCCAATGCTGGAAGGGATATTGCTGAGTGAATGTATCCGCCTGAAACAACGCCCACTGGCAAACAGGCTGATTAGCCTGTTACAACAATTCAGCTCCCCGGAGCATCGCCACAAACTGGTCTGGCTATGTTGGTACGATTTGATGATGGGTGCGACGCTGGAAGACTGGTTGGATAACCTGAAACGTAAGGCACCTGAAGATCTAGGTTTGTGGCTGGTTAGACGGCAGGAGGAAAACATATCCCTCACGCAAATGATGGATGAATATCTGCTATTTACCGGCCACTAATATCAGTTCCGATCTGTGCCGAACCGCTTTACTCCTAGGTAAAAAGCAGAGTTCCTCCCGCCTAACAGTCCAATGAAACGCTTCTTCAGGAGTCTGAAGAAAGAATGGGTACCGGTGGCGGGTTACACAAGCTTCAGCGATGCAGCCTAGGCAATAACGGACTATATCGTTGGGTATTACAGCGCGCTCAGGCCGCATGAATATAACGGTGGGTTGCCCCCAACGAATCGGAAAACCGATATTGGAAAAACTCTAGCGGTTGCCAGTTTTAGTTGACCACTTCATCCACAATGATATCCACTTTTAATGTGGATAACCTTTTTACTTCGGTTCAGGGCGCTGGAGCAGGTCACATCCGCATCTGGCAGCAGTGGATTGCCTGAGGAGCCTGCTCCTCGTTCATAGTGGATCTAATGCTCGGTTAGCTAGCCCGCTTTGAGCGGGGAGCGGATATTACAACAACGTTACTTGCCATTACTACGTGCTTATTTCTGTACTGCTGTTATACAAATTAAAATATCGGGAGTACTCTTTTGGTACGTAAAAGCGAAAGTTTTGAACCCAGTAACCTCAGAAGGAGGTTGAAGTGAGTGGTTGGATCAAAGTCATTATCAGTGGCGTAACCGTGATTGCTGGTGCCGTTGGCGTATATTTATATGGTGAGAACGCAGAAAAAAAAGGAGAAGCAACAGGTGAAGCTCGAGCCAAAGCTGCCTACGCTGACAAGCTTGATACGCTCAAACTGAAGGTGGCCCGGCTGCTCGGTGAACTCAGTCAGAGAGAAGAATTTATTCTGACCGGATACGCACTGGGTCTTTGCTGCCTGAAAGCTAATCATCTTAATACCCCTGCGAACATTACGCTGCTGGACGATCTGGTCGTTGGGATTGGTTCACGTAGCCGTTTATCTCAACATACGCAACTCAGGATTGCTGAGATGATTGTCAGCCCACCTAATCTTTCTACGATCTGGCTGATGATTGCCGAGTATCAGCTTAACGATCCCAAAACGCTTTCAACACTGGAAGAGCTGGTGACAATGCTGATGCAGTTGGATGAGACAAAACCGCAAGAGGCACGCGATTTTATGACCTCCTGGTATGAACTGGTTGCTGCCTAAGGTCTGATTATGAATGAGAAAAATGCACGACATCTGAATGCCATCAAAGCACGCCGATTACAGCGCCTACCACAACTAACCCCCGTAGCTTCTTTAACGGTGGTGGCGCGGCACTTGGCCGGGGAGCCGGACATTGCATTAGTACAGGCCTGTAAGGTCAGTGAATTTTACCGCTCCTCCGTCGAAGGCATGGATCTTGCGGTCAACAGGGCTGATGCTTTGGCCCGTCTTGAACACCTCTCCACGGGCAGTGCCATCGATACTATTCTGGAGCCCGTCTTCCTGAGCCTGCTTGATGGGACGATGCGGGCGTGTAACATTGGCATTCGTCAGGGAATTACGCCTTCGCGTCTGTACCAGGAATGCCGGACTTTCCAGTATGAGGCCATCAACAGCAGCAACTTTAGGCTCGACAGCTACAGTGAGCAGCTGATTGAACGCCAAAACATTCAGAATCTGGCTGATAAAACCGTCTATAACAGCGGTACGATGACGCGTGATGGCGTGACCGTTCAGATGCGCAACGGTAAGAAAATGGAGAAACATAAGGACGCCCACTTCGGCAACCGTCAGCGATCCCATGATGAGTACGACGGACAGGTCGTCTACAGAAACAAGCGGCACGCTAACAGTGAAGGGACACCGGAGCGAGCAGCACAGGTTGACCATGCCATTTCTTGTGCTGAAGTGTGTAACGACCTGAAAGGTAACAAGGCCCTGAACCTCGATGACATCGAGGCTATAGCCAACATTGACGAAAACTATAAAGTGACGTCACAGGCCAATAACAGTGGCAAGGATTTTGGAAAATTCGACAAGACGAGCGCGGAGCTTCAGCAGGAAGTGAAGCAGGGGTATGTGATCGTCAAAAAAAGGGGCAAGGAGGTTAAAAAGCCACTCACTGAGGAGCAAATCCAGGCCCGTCAGCAGATGATAGACGAGATGAAAGTGGCTAAGAAAGCCATTGACGACAAAACCAATGAAACTGTGTGGTCCAATATCAGTAAAGACCGGAGTGTCCAAAAAGTTCTGGTCAAAGATGCCGGTCAGGCAGCCGGTCACCAGTCGATCGGCGATCTGGTTCTGTTCGTCATAAAGCCGCTTTACTACGAGCTCCGCACCAGCCTGTCGGATGGTCTGGACACCGGCGTAGGGGTCAGTGGCTATACTGAGGCATTGAAACTTCGCCTCAGCCGCATGAAGACATACGTTCTCACTAATGCGTCAACCTTGCTGAAGGACTTGGCGGAAGGCTTTGTAAAAAACTTCCTCTCAATGCTGCTGGAAGGAATTGTTAACTGTTTTGTGGGCGTATTCAAAAACCTCATGCGGATGGTCAAGGAAGGCTTCAAGGTGTTGATGCAATCAGTCACCATCCTGAGTGATAAAAGCAGCAGCCAGGCCCAAAAAGGGGATGCCATTCTGAAACTGGTGGCCGGTTCCTTATCCATTTTTGCCTCGCTTGGCCTCGAGACGTGGCTGAACAGTCTGGGTCTGCCGGGTCCGTTACCTATCCTTCTGTCCTCGGTCCTGACCGCCGTTATTACAGCCCTGCTGATGTATGCCCTAGATAAGCTGGATCTGTTCGGTACAAATCACGATCTAAAGATGAAACGGATCGATGAATCACTTACCACTGAAATCACCGAAACCGAACACTCTATGATGACAATGGTTAATCAGCTTCATTAATCGATGGCAGCGGTGGCCTATCAGGCGCTCAATGTACCAGATTGCTTCCGCTGCACTCCTTCTGCTGAGCCTCCAGCATCCAGATTAAGGGTGCCATCCATGCTCGCGTATCTGGTCGGCACGTGGTGATTTTCCGTGAGCGTTGCATTCGACGAAAACGAGGCTGCCACCGGATAGCAGAACAATGCGATCCGGTACCAAACGGCTGCTAGGTGAGACAAACTCATTGGCAACCCCATCGGCCTTTTTAACTTCACCTACGAGATTTTTTCGATAAGGTTTTCACATTCGTATTTCATAAGCTTGTCTTATTAGAACTTATTGAGTAGCATTTATAGAAAAATCATCCTAAGGAATTTATATGTCCCGCATTTTATTTCCCTCTACATGTAATCCTGAAAGAATATTCGATTTCTGTAATGAAATTGAGAAGCATTCTAATAATCAACAAATAACTATAGACTTCTCAAATATGGGAAGAATTGAACCGTTTGCAATGGTTTATGTTGCTAAACATATTCGAGATTTTCATAGAAAACAGAAAAAAAATATAGAGGGATTTAAAATTTTTTGTAGTGGATACGAAAATAAAGACTATGCTTCAAATATGGCTTTCTTTAGGGCTTTCGGATTAAAACATGGTCGTGAGCCAGGATGTACGGATGGAAATAATAATTTCGTGCCTTTCACCATTCTTCGTGTTCAAACCGTAATTGATGAAGCTAATGATAAATATACTGAAGTACAAGAGATAGTTGAGGCACGCTCCGGAAGATTAGCAAAGATACTTGCTCGCCAAGAAGAAGGTGATCTTATTGATGCTTTGACATTTTCTATTAGGGAAATAATGCGTAATGTTGTTGAACATAGTGACTCAAAGGTAATTGAGTATTGTGCTCAGTATTGGCCCTCTTATGATTGTGTCGAAATAACAATTTCAGATAATGGTATGGGCATGAGAAGTTCCCTATCGAAAAACCCCTACATAGAAGCTGATAATGATTCTGAAGCCATTCAGTTAGCATTAATGCCATCTATTTCTAGTAAAAATTACAAAGGTGCAAGGATTAATACAAAAAACCCATGGCATAATTCAGGGTTTGGACTTTATATGATTAGCCGCATCTGTAAACTTGGCGGTAGCTTTCTTATTTGTAGCGGTGACCATGCTATTTATCTCGATGAACAAGGAAAGAAGCATATAACTTTAGGTCATTATCATGAAGGAACTGTAGTTAGAATGGTTTTGAATACTAGAAAACTTGGTTCTTTAAGCTCAATGCTTGCGCAATTTAGAGATGATGGTTACAAAATAGCAGCTGAAATAAAACATGCTGGTGTTTATACAGCTTCAGCTGCTTCGCAAATGCTTTCACGAGATTTTAAGTAATTTCATAATAGTCCTTACGGTAGTTGTATGTCTCGAAGCCGCCAGCGCTCAGCGAAATATCGGGGGTCCATTGGGAGTTAGTGGAGAGCTGCGCGGCTTTCGCCAGCTCGTTGAGCCAAGACCGGCTTTGTTGAATAAATTGTATTAGCTCAGACCACGCATCATCAGGTTACAGTGGTCGTCCTGTAAGTCTCCCTGCAAAATGAACCATTCACGTTTAGAGAGTCACTGATACTCCAACTTTTGCCTCTAGTACAGAGCGAAAAGTCCAATTTGCTGTCAACAAGAAGTGGAAGCTCGCAATTGATATTACCAGCTTGGGTATATCGCTAAAATTGGTCTATGTTATCAGCAGGAAACAACTTGTAAGCGCACCCGTTTTAGTTCCACACACTTTTTGAGAGTTCCGGTTGTTCAGCCATCAGCCGGTACTCTTCCGGCATCAGGTTATTCAGGGATTCATAGGGCCGTTCGCTGTTATATTCAGCCAGCCAGCACTCTGTAATTTCCCGTGCTTTATTCAGCGTTCTGAATAAATAAAAATCCAGTATTTTTGTCCGTTACGTCCGGTTAAAACGTTCAATAAAGGCATTCTGAGTTGGTTTCCCGGGTTTGATAAATTCCAGTATCACACTATGCTCTTCAGCCCACTGCGCCAGCGAGACCAGTTCCGGCCCGTTATCCATCCGCAGTTTCAGCGGATAACCCCGGTTTGCCACGATCCTGTCCACCCGCTGTGCCGGGATATTCAGATCGATTTCTATTGCGAAGGCCTCGCGGTTAAAGTCATCCACAACATTAAAGGGCCGGAAGTGTCTGCCCAAGACCAGCGCATCGTGCATAAAATCGATGGACCAGCTCTGGTTCATCGCCTCCGGTGTTGCCAGCGTAGCCGGATTACGTACCGGCAGGAGCTGTTTTACCTTACGGCGAAAATTCAGTTTCAGCAGGCAGTAAATACGGTGAACTCTTTTATGATTCCAGCTATTGCCCTGCCTGCGAAGGACCTGAAAAAGCTTTTTAAATCCGTATCGCGGATAGCGTTCAGCCGCCACGGCCAGCGCCATAATCACCGGTTCTTCACTTAGCGTATCCGGCTGATAACGAAATACCGTCCTGCTCAGCGACAATGTCCTGCAGACCTGGCGTAAGCTCATGGCAAACTGCGCGATCAGATAGCTGACCAGCTCATGCTTTATCGCTGGTGTTAAAGCTTTTTTTTCGATAACGTCTTTCAGGGTCCGGCATTCAAGGCTGAGATCAGCAAACATCTGTTTGAGGCGCTGGTTTTCATCCTCTAGGTCTTTCATCTTTTTGATATCAGAGGCTTCCATCCCGCCAAACTTCGTTTTCCAGTTGTAATACGAGGCCTCCGAGATACCAGCTTCACGGCAGACATCCTTGACGGTACGTCCGGCTTCGACGGACTTCAGAACGGCAATGATCTGGTGTTCGATGAATCGGGCTTTACGCATGGTGATCTCCTCAGGGGACATAGTCAGTATGTCGGAAGATCTCTAAAAGTGAATGGTTCACTTAAGTGGGATACTTACACCATCCCTACCGAGTTTAAAACAATGCCATAGAATTCACCCAGTAATATCAATAGGTTGGCCATGTGACTGAACTTAGCGTTAGGCAAGCACACAGGAGAATACTCATGAAATCAAGTATTTTGCTTGTGGTAGACCATGAGAACCAAGGGACATATAAAATGCTCTGGGACTTGTCTAATGAATGCTGGCGAGGAAATTATACCTTAATTTCAGGTCATAAATTTTTCACTCGTTAGATGTCAAATGATGAACAGCCTGAAAGGTATTTCGATTTTTTTGGAATCTTTTTCCTTCGAAGAAAAACTAAAAAGTCTATCGGAGAAAGTAATTGCCTAACAAAGCGCTGCTACTGAGCTTGACGCCCCGTCAGCATTTTTCTCAGAGCAGACTGCCGGATTTGATTGTGTTCTGCCAATGAAAACCATTAGTTCAAGTCTGAGCTATTACAACTCAACGTAACCCTGATGCCTGAGTTATGATAAATTCAATCCTATTTTAAATTGCAAAGCGAAGACATAGATCTTCGCTTTGTAGTATTCTATTTTTTTCTTTTGGAATTTTCAGTTGTTATTCCAAAGGATATTTTTGAATAAATATCAAAAAATTCAGGCGGCAATTTTATAGCTTGCTGCAGATATTCAGAAGCAAGTAAAATGAATTTCGTTGCATATGGATTTTCATTTGCAATATCTAATTGCAATTTGGTCTGCTCAGAATTAGTTAGCATACATAGAGATAACTCTCGAGCTAATAAAGCAGCAGCCATAGCTTGCTGTGGGGCTTGCATTATTTCTCTAATCAAATGTTCAAATTTATTTGTTTCTGGAAAAATGCTTAATGCATCACCTTCATTTTGACCTGTTGCTAAGCTGCGGATCTTAATCGCCGCGTTAAGGTTCTCATAACCACCATATAGATATGCTAATACAAGAGAAGAAAAATCATCTTTCTCAGTTGGCGAAATTAATACGAGTAGTAATTTATTCGCTATGTTTGAAATTGTCATCAAAAATAATGAAAGTGCATCACCAAATATACATAAATGCTCATTCTTAGATGGATCTAATTCTGATCTTATTCTTCTCAGTTTAGCAACAACCTTCCTACACTGCTCTCCAGGTTCATTGATCATCCAAAAAGATGAATTTGAAAATGAAAGATATTCTGACATGTTAGGATATTTTTTGTTAAGTTCAGACAATTTTTCCCATGCTGTAATATCTGCCGCTACTGAATATTCTGTATTTATCGATGTGCTTCCACCAGTCCCGATAGATAAACTTTCGAATTCATTTTCTTTAAGTAATGAAATATTTAGATCTGCTGCTGTTAACCTGTGATCTTTTCCAATATTCATTTTCGAATTCATCAGGATAAAACCGTGCGATGAGTGTGTTTTTTCCATTACTCCTTTTAACCAAAAAACACGCCCTATCGGTGATTCTCTGTTTCCACTTTTACAATCGAAAATAAATTTAACCTGTTCGCCGACAGGAGATAAGGCAACAGCAAGGACATCTAAATCAGTAAGCAGTAAATTTTGCTTTTCAAGCCGCTTGCTCGACTCTATATTTACTTCGAGTTGTGGCAACCAGCGTTTAGATATACAAAATTTCAAAGCTAATGCTTTTTGGGCTCTATCTTTTAACATTAAATTTTCTCCAAAAGCAACTGAGTTAGTTCATTCTCTGTTTCTTCCGAAAGCGATATATTTTCCTTTTCACGCATTAATTTGGAACTTACCAAAGATTCTACATAGTCACGAGTACCTGCCATCGCTTTCATTACATCATTATCAACTACTAATTCGGGTATCTTATCACCTTGTACTAACTGATATGCTATTTTTAAGGACTCTCTATTTTCTGGTGTATCAATAATCTCGAGTTGATTATAGCCATTATGAAGTTTGACTAGTTTTGCTATGCGCAAGTGTTGAAGATTTTGATATTGCTCAGCATAATCACTTGTGGGTGAAAGCTTAAGCTCAGTTTTCAATTTATACAACACAGCTCCAGGGCTTCTAATTCTGTATTTATTTGGCAACAACTCCCCTTGCCGTATAGCAGAAACTATCGCTAAAGCTCGTTCATATTGCTCTCTTTTGAATGGACTTATATTTACAAAATTTGGTGTTGGAGTAAATATGAAAGAATTATCTCCAGCATAAGAAGTGATAATAGAAGGAGGTTTTACCATACCGTCTTGTGCAAGTCTTTTTATCAAACTAGTCTCATCATCAGAAAGAGAGTGGCCAGCAATTTCTTTCCTTTTTAAGATTAGTGATAAAGGCCAACCTTGGGCTTTCTCTAAAAGATGGAGCGTTTTTTGAACTGTTTTGGCCCCTGCTTTTGCTACATGATCGGCAAAAATATCTGCATTTTCGGAAAAATACGTAGGATTTAAAAGTATTTTTTTAGATCGGCATCTTCTAGAGTAAATATAATTGCCTCTTTCTCCGATCTCAATGCTTTGATCAAAGTCTTTTCTATCAGCACCTAGTTTATTGGCTAAAGAATCGATATTAAAAGGTGAGCCTGCCAATGAATCTACGATTATAAGGGACAACTTTTCGAACTCATCAGGGTTAGACTGATTTTCATAATATTCACCGATTCCATCATAAAGGTCTTCAAAATAAGGAACACTTGGTAGTACGGCTTTAATATTTTTCCCTTCAGAGTGAATTTTAACAAATCCAATTTCAGCCAAAAGAAATACGATCCTATCAACAGCTAACCGAGGTATTCCAATTAGAGAGGTAGCGACCATTTTTAGAAGCTGGTATTCAATAATGGGCAGTCCCCTTATGTGTAGTGCTAATTGAACAGCCATTCCGATTTCGGGTATTTTTTCAAACTTGATAACTTCTTTATCTCGAATAGCCAGTTGGATTTCATGACATCTTGCAACTGCAGTTTTTCTATCCATGTCACCCTCGAAAATTTTTTGGTCTACAATTATACTAAATACAGAATTTTAAGTGTTACTAAATGTACAGATTGAGTAAAGCTCCTAATGCAGGAGCATTTCAAGTTTTTTTTCAATATTTTTCATTTAGTTATTTGTGTTTATTGGACATTCAGCCATCTACATGGCTGAATGCGTTTTTCATGAAACATGTCTTACGTTAGTTACAAAAAGACATTTAATATAATCCGCATACCACTGCATCATCTCCTTTCTTCCTTCCAGATACAACGCATGGTTATACGTTCCACGTATCGCGTTCTTATCGACATGCGCAAGTTGGGTTTCAATCCATGCCGTATTGAACCCTTCCTCGTGCAAAATCGTACTCATCGTGTGGCGGAATCCATCCCCCTAACACGCCTTACGTAGCATATGTGCTTCACTACCACATTGAAAATGTTGAGTACAGTCATGAGATGAGCGGCGTCGAATCAAAACCTCATTGAATTTCAATGAAAACTGACATCCATGATACAAAAACACCATGAATTCATTGACATAAATTGCTACTCGCTGAGATCATATAGCAAACCGCTCCTGAGTGAGGAATGAGCAATGGCAGTGAGTATCGCGGAATATTTAGGCCAAAGAACAGACGTGGACCAACAGATTGTTCCCGTTTCAAAGGGCACGCTGGCGCAATGCCCTTTTATGGACCGTACCTGTGACAAAGTAAGTAAAAATAATCATCCAGTCTGCTCCGTCCGCAAACCAGACAGTACTATTTGGATCGTCTGTGAACATAGACTTTGTTCTACCCGCCAAAAAAAGACGGTCATCTCAGGTGAGCGTACACAACAAGTCGACAATGTCTTGGTTGAACATCAAAGAGACATTCTAAGGAAAGTAGCAAAACTGATCTATCAGGATCCTGAACTGCAAGACTCAGAGATTGGCGTAAAAAGAGAAGTCAATATTCCTTTACCAGATTCAGATAATAGCTACCACGCAGACTACGTAATGAGAAACTTTTCCGGTAGAGGAAGAGTTGATGAAGTCCTCCTCGAAATGCAAGGTGGCGGAGAAACGAGCAGCACAGGTGCCATTACTCGCCATATTGCCGCTTGGGCTGATCTCGAATTCCCAACAAATGAAATTCTAAGAAGGCCAGTAGCAGCAAATACTATCGAAACCAACGCATGGAGACGACAACAAGAACAATTTCTTGTGAAAGGGAATGTTGTTGATCAAACTGGTGGGAAAATCGTTTTTGCTGTGGGTAGCTTACTCTATGACTATTTACACAGACGTTTTAGGAATGCAAATCTCAGGGATCTGAAAGCCCATAACTGGACATTATGTATTTTAGCTTTCAAGGAAGATACATCGGATGAACCACATCCAGGTCCGATTCCGTTGATCATTGATGACTCAAAAACATTATTCACCAACTATTCAACATTTGTAAGATTTCTAACAGATCAGGGCGCACCACGCCCTGAACTATTCGAAGGATCATTTTTACGTTTAGATAATAGTACTGTTACGATAATGCCTCGTTGAGCATCTGCTGATCTACAAGGACAATTCTTTTTCCTATCCATTCAACAATAGGGACCGCGACAGCGTTCCCTACTGCTCTGAATCGATTAGAGTCCAGTTCTCTGGAAATCCCTGCAGACGCTCGTACTCGGAAGGCAGCATCCGGCGCACATACAGCATCTGAACTTCCTCTTGAGTCAAGGGTGTAGGTTTCTCCGTCGTTCCTGTATCCTTTTGCTTGAGGTCCTGCGGTTGCTTTCCGTCCAATACTTGCATGCTGGATAGAATAGATATCTGCTTTTGATAGGCCTGTATCAGAGGCTCCGGAAGCATTTGCCCTCTCTCCTTGGCCCTGTTTATCAACGATTCTAGTTGCTCCGGGTTCAAAAAGGACTCGAGCGGAGCGCATGTCTCCAAGACTTGCGACAATGTACACTCTTCTTCTACGCTGGGGTGTTCCAAAGTATTTTGCATCCAATACTCTCCACGAAACGCCATACCCGAGTTCGACCAACGTATCGATGACAACTTTGAAGTCTTGTCCATTGTGGCTGTTGAGCAGTCCGGGAACATTTTCAATAACAAGCCATTCAGGTTTTCTTTCTTCGATGAGTTTTGCATATGTATAAAATAAGCCGCTTCGGGCTCCCTCTAGACCTTTCCGTTTTCCTTGGTTAGCTGACGACACATCCTGGCAAGGAAAACCACCACACCAAACACTGCTTTCTGGGATCTCATCAGCATTCAGTTGTGTAATATCAGTATGTAATGGTACATTTGGCCAATTCTTTCTAAGTACCTTCTGGCAAAACTTATTGATTTCGCATTGGAAAACAACTTCCATCCCCGCTTTCTCAAGACCAAGATCGAATCCACCAATCCCTGCGAAAAACGAGGATACCTTGTACTGCTTCAGTGGTTTCTTTTTCATATCGACTTTTTCATCATTTTTTGATCCGAAGATCCTAACGGAAACCAGTCCCGATGGCCACCTTTTTTTCTAACTAAGGCCAGTTCCTTGGTATCCAAGCATTGATTATGAAACAAAATAACTGTAATTATATACAGTGCATTTTAAATTCCAACAAAAGTGTGCTTCTTTGCGAATAGTCTTCCAATTTAACTACGCTTTCGCATAGTCAAACGGGCTAATCCCCTTTTCCCGATTCGCATCCAGAAAATCCGCCCACCACTGCAACATCAAGCGACGCTCATCAAGATGCTCCGCCTTATGAATGTAAGCTGCTCGCACTGAGTTACGCTCCATATGGCTCATCTGACGCTCTACCGCATCCCTCGACCACAACCCTGATTCAATCAACGAACTACAGGCCATTGTTCTGAAACCATGCCCACAAACATCAACCTTCGTGTCATATCCCATGACGCGCAGTGCCTTGTTCACCGTGTTTTCACTCATGGGCTTATGAGGGTTATGATCGCCAACGAAAACAAAGTCACGATCACCACTGATCTTGTGGACCTGTTGAAGGATTACTAATGCCTGACGAGACAGAGGAACTAAATGAGGTGTACGCATTTTAGAACCTCGTTGCGAATGCTTAACACCTTCTATAGCTTCTCGTCCTGCCGGGATTGTCCACATTGCCCTTTCAAAATCGATCTCGGGCCAACGGGCAAAGCGCAACTCACTGGAACGAATAAAGATTAATAACGTGAGCTCAACAGCCAGACGGGTTAAAGGTCGTCCGGAGTAGCTATCAATTCGCTGGAGTAGTTCAGGTAAGCGTTTCAGTTCAAGTGCTGGTCGATGGACACGATTACTTGAAGCAACTGCCCCAGCCATCTCCTGAGCAGGATTGTAATCGATCAAACCGCTTTGCACTGCATAACGCATAATCGCATTGGTACGCTGCTGAAGACGCGAAGCCACTTCAAGACGCCCTGTAGCCTCAACTACTTTAATAGGGACAAGGAGATCGCGCGTACTAAAACTATCAATACTCCGCTTCCCAATTGCTGGGAACATATTATCTTCCAGGCTCTTCAGCACCCGTCGGCTATGTTCTTCTGTCCATTTTTTATTTGCTGCGTGCCACTCTCTGGCAACTGACTCAAAGGTAATAGCCTCTTTCGTCTGCTCTTCTTTCACTGCACGTTTGTGTTCACGGGGATCGATGCCTGCAGCAACAAGCTTTCTAGCCTCTTCCCTTTTTTGACGAGCATCAGCCAGTGACGTTTCAGGATAAACCCCAAATGCCATCAGGTGCTGCTTACCACCAAAGCGAAAGCGGAACCGCCAGTATTTTGAGCCGTTAGGGTGAATGAGCAAAAACATGCCATCCCCATCGACAAGGGTATACTCCTTTTCCTGTGGTTTTGCAGAACGCACTTTGATATCTGTCAGAGCCATAAAAGTTCTCCTTCCATGTGCCGAAGTGAGTATACAACCATTATCGAACCAACATATATACTCGGTTCTATACTCACAAGCGTCTTGATGTGGGTTGACTCAGATTGACTTCTGTTGAGTGAAAAAGCGAGGGAAGCCTTGCGGATACTGGATTTCAGGCACAAAAAAAGACGTCCGTTGACGTCTATTGATGTTCCGATGGTGCCGAAGGCCGGACTCGAACCGGCACGTATTTCTACGGTTGATTTTGAATCAACTGCGTCTACCGATTTCGCCACTCCGGCACGGAAAGGTATGCGGAAAACGTTGTGGATTATACCTGTCACGCGCCACCATGCAAGCATCAGTCACCTACTCTCCCACTAAGTGTCTAAAAAAACGTCGCCTCCCCCTCAAAACCCTTAACCGCCGCTAACTCTGCCCCAGCCAACGCTTTTTCCTGGAATCCGCCTCGCAAAAAAATGCAACGTGACCGGGTCGGTTTACATTTTCCCTCGTTTGATATGAGATCGCGTTACTGAATCTCGTAACAACGGCCATTGTGCTCAGGGCATCGCTATGCGCTTCTATCAGGTTGAACCCACGCTGGAGAACTACTGGCGCGGGATTATTCTCTTTGGCAAAAACGTCGCGTCCTATAAGTTCGCGCTGGCGCATGCGCTGTACGATCTCAAACCTGAAGGTTGCGATCTGATCTTGCTGGAGGATCTGGCGGTGCCGTTCAGCGATCATCTCTGTCGCCATCTGCAACATGCGCCTAAGCAGATAACCTCGCGCAGCAGCCAGTTTATTAGCGCCTGTTCGCAGTTCAATGCGGGGGAAATCACCCGTGATGCATTAACCGCAATTACGGTGCGTCAGGGGTTCAACAATGTGATTGATGCCTTCCACAATGTGAATCAGGGCGAGATTGAGAAACGTTTTTTTATCGATGAGCGCAAAACCCACAAAGGTATCCGCCTGACGGAGAATTTTTACCGTCTGGGTGAGCGCTTGCAGTATCAAAACCTCAGCTTTGAAACCAACGCGCGCTGGAGCCTGGTCGAGCAGGCGTGGGCGATGAATATCTCCAGCCAGCTTATCAACGTGGAGTACGACGATAACGATCAGATGCTGTTTAGCCGCAGTAGCGATCGCCGCGTGGCCATCTCGAGCTGTCGCGATAGCCTTAACGGCTACCAGAAAGGGCGCTGCTTCTACTGCTATGCACCCATCAGCCTACAGCCGGGCGATGAACAGTTTGCTGATGTTGACCACTTTATCCCGTGGAGCGCGCGTGAGCAGGTGCGTAACGTGAATGGCGTCTGGAATCTGGTGCTGGCATGTAAGGAGTGCAACCGGGGCGAAAAAGGCAAGTTCGCGCGCCTGCCGTCCCGCAAGCTGCTTCAGCGCCTGCACGATAGAAACGAGTACTTTATCAATAGCCACCTGCCGCTGCGCGAAACGTTGATTCGGCAAACCGGAACGGCGACGGCGCAGCGCGAAAAATTCCTGGCCACTAGCTGGAACGATGCGCTACAAGTCCTTTTTCACCAATGGGAACCTGTCGCACAGGGAACGGATACTTTCTGATGACGCTTGAATACTACCAGCACCACGCCGACGATTTTTTTAACTCAACGGTCAACGTTGATATGGGTTCACTCTATACGCCTTTTCTGGAGCACATTCCAAAAGGCGGCCGGATTCTGGATGCCGGATGCGGCTCCGGGCGCGATAGCAAAGCGTTTTTGCAACAGGGCTATCAGGTTGAGGCGTTCGATGCGACGGCGAAAATGGCAAAACTTGCCAGCCAGCATACCGGGCTGTTGGTTAAGCAAATGACCTTTAGCGACGTCGATACCGTTAATCTTTACGACGGCATCTGGTGCTGCGCCTCGCTGCTGCACGTTAGCGCCGCCGAGCTGCCGGATGCGATGGCAAAACTGGCGCGAGCGCTTAAGCCCGGCGGCATCTGGTATATCTCCTTTAAGTATGGTGACGGCGAGCGAGTCAAAGATGGCCGCCACTTTACCGATCTCAATGAGCAAGGGTTGAATACCCTGCTGGCAGGGCTTGCGGGTATTACGCTTGTCGGTCACTGGATAACGGAAGACAAGCGTCCCGATCGCAGCGAGATGTGGTTAAACGCACTGTTACAGAAGCGTTCTTAATCCCCCCTTCCGCCAAGCGCCCCGCCCCCACATGCTCTACACTCTCTGTTCAACACCACACTGAGAGATACACGATGTCCATAATAAAAAGCTACGCCGCGAAAAATGCCGGGGCAGAACTGGAAGTCTGGGAATACGATGCCGGGGAGCTGCTGCCGGAAGACGTTGAGGTGAAAGTGGATTACTGCGGAATCTGCCACTCGGACCTGTCAATGATCGACAACGAATGGGGGTTCTCTCAATATCCGCTGGTTGCCGGCCACGAGGTGATTGGTCACGTGGTGGCGCTGGGCAGCACGGCGCAGAGTAAGGGGCTGAAGATTGGTCAGCGCGTGGGCATTGGCTGGACGGCGCGAAGCTGCGGCCACTGCGATGCCTGTATCGATGGCAACCAGATTAACTGTACCGAAGGCTCGGTGCCGACCATCCTCAACCACGGCGGCTTTGCCGATAAGCTGCGCGCCGACTGGCAATGGGTTATTCCGCTGCCGGACAACATTGATATCGAAACCGCAGGCCCGATGCTGTGCGGCGGGATCACCGTCTTTAAACCGCTGCTGATGCATCACGTTACTGCCACCAGCCGCGTAGGGGTGATTGGGATTGGTGGTCTGGGGCATATCGCCATTAAGCTGCTGCGCGCGATGGGTGCGGAAGTGACAGCGTTCAGTTCTAATCCGTCGAAAGAGCAGGAAGTGCGGGCGATGGGTGCAGACCATGTGGTTAACAGCCGTTCGCCGGAAGCGCTCAAAGAGCTGGCGGGTCAGTTTGACCTGATCATCAACACCGTCAACGTTGACCTGAACTGGCAGCCGTACTTCGAAGCGCTGGCCTCAGGCGGGAACTTCCACACCGTCGGCGCGGTGCTGACGCCACTGCCGGTACCGGCGTTTACCCTGATTGGCGGCGACCGCAGCGTCTCTGGTTCGGCGACGGGTAACCCGTTCGAACTGCGCAAGCTGATGAAGTTTGCCGGTCGCAGCAAAGTCGCGCCCATCACTGAGCTGTTCCCGATGTCGAAAATCAACGATGCCATCCAGCACGTGCGTGACGGCAAAGCCCGTTACCGCGTGGTGTTGAAGGCTGATTTCTGATGTTTTCCGGCGGCATTCTGCCGCCGGTTCTTCTCTTCGTCGTTAAGCTTTTGCGAAGGCCGCGAAGACTTCCGCTACGGCAACGGCACCTGGGTCCGGCACGCCGTTCAGGTTGTCGCTGTTCACGTACGATGCGCGCCCCGCTTTCGCTTTTTGCATCGTCGCCGTGCTGTCAGCACCCTGCTGTGCTGCCGCAATCGCTTCGGCCAGCCCCTTATCACGCAGCGCTTCCAGCGCCGGTTGCAGGGCATCAATTAACGTACGGTCGCCAGGTGCGGCACCGCCGTAGAACTTCATCTGCTTTAGCCCGGCCAGTAGCGCATTGGCTAGCGGTTCGCCCTGCGCCAACGCCTGCCCGGCAGCGGTGAAGAACAGCGACATCAGCACGCCGCTTGAGCCGCCCATCACCGTTGCCAGACGTTCGCCAATCAGCTGTAGAAGCTGCGCCGGGTTGTTCAGCGGCAGCGCGTTCTGCTTGAGCAGCGTAGCAACATCCTGCGCGCCCAGCGCAAAGGTCGAGCCGGTATCACCGTCGCCCACTTTGGCATCCAGCGCGTTCAGGCGGCTCTCTAAGCCCAACAGCGTCTGAGTAGCCTGTGCCACCAGCGTATGCACCTGCGGGTTCTCCGACGGTTGTACCTCCAGCGCGTCGTGTACTTTGGCATGCGCCAGGGTTCTCAGCGGCGCAAAAGCCACGGCTTTTACCCAACCGCTGGTCTCAACGTCGGCTAGCAGCGCCTCTTCAATGGCCTGATTCAGAACGATCAGCGAGAGCGAGAAGCCCTTCATATCGAGCGAACTGACCAGCGTCGCCGGGCCAATCAGATAGGCTATCTGTTCAAGCAGCGCGGAGTGCGCAAGCTCTTTGGCAAGCAGCGCCATCTCAAGCTCCGACACGCCGCCCAGGTTGTTGATCAACACCGCCACGCGGTTATCACCCACCGAGGCTTTCAGGGTCTCGACCAGCGTGCCGATCAGCTGTTTGCTGTTATGGCTGCTGACCGTCGAAGCGCCGGGCTCACCGTGGATGCCAAGCCCCAACTCCACCTGACCGGGCTTGATGCGATCTTCAGTCTCACCGCCGGGTAAATTGCAGGTCTCCATCGCCAGCCCCAGGCTGAACACGCCGCGGCTGGCCTGCTGAGCTATCTCGTGTACTTCGCTGAGCGATTTCCCCTGTTCCGCAGCAAAGCCCGCCACTTTATGCACCAGCGCCGTGCCCGCAATACCGCGCGGCTGTTTGTTATCCGGCAGCGCAACGTCGTCGGCAACAATCACCATCTCGACCTTCAGGCCATAGCGTTTGGCCTTTTCGGCGGCGAGGCCAAAGTTGAGGCGGTCGCCGGTGTAGTTTTTGACGATCAGCAGGCAGCCGCGATCCCCCGTGACCGCCACAATGGCGTTCAGCACCGCATCAACGCTCGGTGAGGCAAAGAGATCGCCACATACGGCAGCGGTGAGCATGCCCCTGCCGACAAAACCCGCGTGCGCCGGTTCGTGGCCGGAGCCGCCGCCGGAGATGATCGCCACCCGGCTTTTATCCCAGTCGCTGCGGGCGACAATACGAATCGCCGGGTCGATATCCAATCGCACCAGGTTCGCGTGAGGTGCAGACAACACTAAGCCTTCAAGCGCATCATCCACAAGGTGTTTGCGCTCGTTAAAGAAGAATCTGGACATAACATTCCAAAAAAAAGTAAACCGTATGCAAAGCATAGTCGGCGCTGGATAACGCGCCGCAAAACAGACAATTTACTGCCGCGAGACGTCGTTGTTTTGCCTATACTCGACGCAGAATAAATGGAGGATTACCCATGAGCGCACCTTTGCTTATCGCACGCACCCAGGACAAGCAGCTTGAACTGCTGCCCAATATGGCCAACCGTCACGGGCTGATCACCGGCGCTACCGGCACCGGGAAAACCGTCACCTTGCAAAAGATGGCCGAGTCGTTCTCGGAGATTGGCGTGCCGGTCTTTATGGCGGATGTGAAAGGCGACCTGACCGGCGTGGCAGAGGAAGGCCAGGCCTCTGAGAAGCTAATGACGCGTCTGAACAATATCGGTGTGACCGGCTGGGAACCGCATGCTAACCCGGTGGTGGTGTGGGATATCTTCGGCGAGAAGGGCCACCCGGTTCGCGCCACGGTCTCCGACCTCGGCCCGCTGCTGCTGGCTCGCCTGCTTAATCTCAACGAGGTGCAGTCCGGGGTGCTGAATATTATCTTCCGCATCGCCGACGATCAGGGCCTGCTGTTGCTGGATTTCAAAGACCTGCGGGCTATCACCCAGTACATCGGCGATAACGCCAAATCCTTCCAGAACCAGTACGGCAATATCAGCACCGCTTCCGTCGGCGCCATCCAGCGCGGGCTGCTGACGCTGGAGCAGCAAGGTGCCGAGCACTTCTTCGGCGAGCCGATGCTCGATATCAAAGACTGGATGCGTACCGACAGCAACGGTAAAGGCATCATCAATATCCTCAGCGCTGAAAAGCTCTACCAGATGCCGAAGCTTTACGCTGCCAGCCTGCTGTGGATGCTCTCCGAGCTGTACGAGCAGTTGCCGGAAGCAGGCGACCTCGAAAAGCCGAAGCTGGTCTTTTTCTTCGATGAAGCGCACCTGCTGTTTAGCGATGCGCCGCAGGTGCTGCTGGATAAAATCGAACAGGTGATCCGCCTGATTCGCTCTAAGGGCGTGGGCGTCTACTTTGTGTCGCAGAACCCGTCGGATATTCCCGATGCGGTGCTGGGCCAGTTGGGTAACCGCGTGCAGCACGCGCTGCGCGCCTTTACGCCGAAAGATCAGAAAGCGGTGAAGACGGCGGCGCAAACCATGCGCGCCAATCCGGCGTTTAACACAGAGCAGGCGATTCAGGAATTGGGTACCGGCGAGGCGCTTATCTCGTTCCTCGATGCTAAAGGCAGCCCATCCATCGTTGAGCGGGCGATGGTTATCGCGCCATGTTCACGCATGGGACCGGTGACCGACGATGAGCGCAATGGTCTTATCAATAACTCACCGCTGTACGGTAAGTATGAAGATGAAATCGACCGCGAGTCGGCGTTCGAGATGCTGCAAAAAGGGGTGCAGAACAGCGCCGGTCAAGCGGATGCACCGCCAGTCAAAGGCCAGCAGAGCGCTGATGACGGCATCCTTGGCGGACTGAAAGATATTATCTTCGGCACCACCGGGCCGCGCGGCGGCAAGCACGATGGTCTGGTGCAAACGGCGGCAAAAAGCGCCGTGCGTCAGGTAACGAACCAGATTGTGCGTGGGATGTTGGGTAGCCTGCTGGGCGGGCGGCGGCGTTAGTTCATCATCGCCGGTTTGCCGGATGGCGGCGTAAACGCCTTATCCGGCCTACGACTAGTAACCCGGGCGAGCAAAGGTACAAACCGGAAACATAGGTAACACTTTAGACCGGATACATGGGTAACAGTTATAACTGGCATAAAAAACCCGGCGTCGCTATTGCTCGGCCGGGCTACAGGAGGGCTTAGGCTTTTCGCATCATCAGCCAGAGGCTTATCAGGAAGAAGCTGGCGCTTGGCAGCAGCGCCCCGATTATCGGCGGGATACCGTATACCAACGTCAGCGGGCCGAAGATCTGGTCGAGGACGTAGAACACGAAGCCGAAGCTAATCCCCGTCACTACCCGCACACCCATTGGCACGCTACGCAGCGGACCAAAGATAAACGACAGCGCCATCAGCATCATTACCGCCACGGAGAGCGGCTGGAAGATTTTGCTCCACATGTTGAGCTGGTAGCGGCCGGGATCCTGTCCACTGGCCTGCAGATATTTCACGTAGTTGTGTAGGCCGCTGATAGAAAGCGCATCCGGGTCCAGCGCCACCACGCCAAGCTTATCCGGCGTCAGCGTCGTTTTCCAGGTACCGCTTACGGTCTGCGAACCGGTAATCTGTTTCGGGTCGGTCAGGTTAGATTCATCCACCTGCGACAGGCGCCACTCTTTCTGCTCCTGATCGAACTTCGCGCTGGCCGCATAGCGTACGGACTGCAGGCGGCGCTCGCTGTTGAAGGAGTAGATGCTCACACCGCCCAGTTCATCGGTGCCCTTTACTCGCTCGATATAGACAAAGTTGTGGCCGTCTTTCGCCCACATGCCCTGTTGGGTAGAGAGTAACGAGCCGCCGTACATCTGCTGTGCGCGGTAGTTACGCGCCATCTGCTCGCCCTGCGGAGCAACCCACTCGCCCATTGCCATGGTCAAGAGCACCAGTGGAATAGCGGTTTTCATCACCGACAGCGCAACCTGCAAACGGGTGAAGCCAGAGGCCTGCATCACCACCAGCTCACTACGCTGAGCCAGCATCCCCAGGCCGAGCAGTGCGCCAAGCAGCGCCGCCATCGGGAAGAAGATCTGCACGTCTTTCGGGACGCTGAGCAAGGTATAAATGCCCGCGCCCAGCGCGTCATAGCTCCCCTGCCCGGCTTTCTTCAACTGGTCAACGAACTTGATAATGCCGGACAGCGACACCAGCATGAACAGCGTCATCATGATGGTGGTGAAAATGGTTTTACCGATATAGCGGTCAAGTACACCAAATGGCTGCATTATACCGCTCCTTTATGCGTAAAACGGGCGCGAACGCGGCGCATCGGGACGGTATCCCATAGGTTCAGCACCACGGCCAGCGCGATGTACGCCAGGTTGACCGTCCACATCCATATTGCCGGGTCGATTTTGCCTTTACCCGCGTTCGACTTCAGCGAGGTCTGCAGCAGGAAGAACACCAGATATAGCAGCATCGCGGGAAGCATCGACAGCACGCGGCCCTGACGTGGGTTCACCACGCTGAGCGGCACTACCATCAGCGCCATGATAAAGACCGTCAGCACCAACGTGAAACGCCAGTGCAGCTCCGCGCGGGCACGGTCGGTATCCGTATTCCACAGCGTGCTCATATTCATCTGTTCGGTGTCGGTCGGGTCAGCGGCTACGGCCTGATGGCCAATAATGGCCTGATAGTTTTTAAAATCGGTAATGCGGAAATCACGCAGCATCGCGGTGCCTTCAAAGCGGGTACCCTGATTTAAGGTCACCACCTGAGAGCCGTCTTTACGCTGCGAGAGTTGACCGGTGTCGGCCACCACCACAGAAGGGCGCGCGGTGCCCTTCGGCCGGAGCTGCGCCAGGAAGACGTCATGGAAGCTTGCGCCATTCACGCCTTCAATGAATAACACCGCGTTACCATCGGTAGACTGCTGGAACTGGCCCTGCGCCAGCGCCGCCATGCCGGGGTTCGCTTTGGCTTCGGCGAGCACTTCATCCTGATGGCGAGACGACCACGGCCCCGCCCACATCACGTTGACAGCAGCAACGATGCCGGTAAACAGCGCGAGGACCATCGCCGCTTTCACCAGCACGGCTTTACTCAGGCCGCAGGCGTGCATCACCGTGATTTCACTTTCGGTATACAGTTTACCCAGGGTCATCAGAAGACCGAGGAACAGACTCAGCGGTAGGATAAGCTGCGCCATTTCAGGCACGCCGAGCCCGAGCAATGAGAGCACGAGGTTTGTCGGGATATCACCATCGACCGCCGCGCCGAGGATCCTCACCAGTTTTTGACAGAAAAAGATCAAAAGCAGGATGAAGAGGATGGCAAGCTGGCTTTTAAGCGTCTCCCGCACCAGATATCGTATGATTATCACTATAAATACGCCCGTAAAAACCCGTCTTATTGCAGGAAAATAGCTTGTTTCATGGCTTAAACGTCATTTATTCTCTTGAGTCGTCGAAAACATCGCTAAGATTAAATGACTCAGCGGCTTCACGTTTCAGGACTTGTTCTGACGTGCCAGGACCGTAATAACGTTAAGATTAACACGAAGTCACCGCAACAGCGGAAATGAGTTACGTAAGCTTGCAATTCTATCCGTAGCCACCGCCGTTGTCTTTAAGATTCAGGAGCGTAGTGCATGGAGTTCAGTGTAAAAAGTGGTAGCCCGGAGAAGCAGCGGAGTGCCTGTATCGTCGTGGGCGTATTCGAACCACGCCGCCTTTCTCCCATCGCCGAACAGCTCGATAAAATCAGCGACGGCTATATCAGTGCGCTGCTGCGTCGCGGCGAACTGGAAGGCAAACCGGGGCAGACCTTATTGCTGCACCACGTACCAAACGTGCTGTCAGAACGCATTCTGCTGATTGGCTGCGGTAAAGAGCGCGAGCTCGACGAGCGCCAGTACAAGCAGGTCATTCAGAAAACCATCAACACCCTGAATGATACCGGTTCAATGGAAGCCGTCTGCTTCCTGACCGAACTGCACGTTAAAGGCCGCAATAACTACTGGAAAGTACGCCAGGCGGTTGAGACGGCAAAAGAGACGCTGTACAGCTTCGACCAGCTTAAAACCAACAAAAGCGAGCCGCGCCGCCCGCTGCGTAAAATGGTCTTCAACGTGCCAACACGCCGTGAACTGACCAGCGGCGAACGTGCCATTCAGCACGGTCTGGCGATTGCTGCCGGTATCAAAGCGGCGAAAGACCTCGGCAACATGCCGCCAAACATCTGTAACGCGGCCTACCTGGCTTCTCAGGCGCGTCAGCTTGCAGACAGCTACAGCAAAAACGTTATCACCCGCGTCATCGGCGAACAGCAGATGAAAGAGCTGGGCATGCACTCCTACCTCGCGGTCGGCAACGGTTCGCAGAACGAATCCCTGATGTCGGTCATCGAGTATAAAGGCGTGGCTTCCGAAGACGTTCGCCCAATCGTACTGGTTGGTAAAGGCCTGACCTTCGACTCCGGCGGTATCTCCATCAAGCCTGCCGAAGGCATGGACGAGATGAAGTACGACATGTGCGGCGCAGCGGCGGTGTACGGCGTGATGCGGATGGTTGCGGAACTGCAACTGCCAATCAACGTGATCGGCGTGCTGGCGGGCTGTGAAAACATGCCTGGCGGGCGCGCGTATCGTCCGGGCGACGTGCTGACCACTATGTCCGGCCAGACCGTTGAAGTACTGAACACCGATGCCGAAGGCCGTCTGGTGCTGTGCGACGTTCTGACCTACGTTGAGCGCTTCGAACCAGAAGCAGTTATCGACGTGGCAACGCTGACCGGTGCCTGCGTGATTGCGCTGGGCCATCACATCACCGGCCTGATGTCGAACCACAACCCGCTGGCGCACGAGCTGATTGGCGCGTCCGAGCAGGCTGGCGACCGCGCATGGCGTCTGCCGCTGGGTGATGAGTATCAGGAACAGCTGGAGTCTAACTTCGCAGATATGGCCAACATCGGCGGCCGTCCTGGCGGTGCGATTACCGCAGGCTGCTTCCTGGCGCGCTTTACCCGTAAGTACAACTGGGCTCACCTGGACATCGCCGGCACCGCATGGCGCTCCGGCAAGGCCAAAGGCGCTACCGGTCGTCCAGTGGCGCTGCTGTCGCAGTTCCTGCTGAACCGCGCGGGTTTTAACGGCGAAGAGTAAAGCTGAAATGCCGGATGGCGCTGCGCTTATCGGGCCTACAAGACTGTGCGCTGTAGGCCCGATAAGACGCGCCAGCGTCGCCATCAGGCAAAAGGCCGGGTCACCCGGCCTTGTATTTAAATCCATCACAAGAAGCCCCATATATGAAGAATGCGACGTTCTATCTTCTGGACAATGACACCACCGTCGACGACCTCAGCGCCGTCGAGCAACTGGTGTGTGAAATTGCCGCAGAACGTTGGCGCGCGGGCAAGCGCGTGCTGATCGCCTGCGAAGACGAGCAGCAGGCCATTCGCCTGGATGAAGCCCTGTGGAGCCGTCCTCCGGACAGTTTTGTGCCGCATAATCTGGCGGGCGAAGGCCCAAGAGGCGGTGCGCCGGTGGAGATAGCCTGGCCTGCCAAGCGCAACAGCAGCCCACGGGATATACTGATAAGTCTGCGGGTAAACTTTGCAGATTTTGCCACCGCTTTCACAGAAGTGGTAGACTTCGTCCCTTACGAAGAAACTCTGAAACAACTCGCACGCGATCGCTACAAAGCCTACCGCGTGGCTGGTTTTAACCTGAATACGGCAACCTGGAAATAATGGAAAAGACATATAACCCGCAAGATATCGAACAGCCGCTTTACGAGCACTGGGAACAGCAGGGCTATTTCAAGCCTAACGGCGACGAAAGCAAAGAGTCCTTCTGCATCATGATCCCGCCGCCGAACGTCACCGGCAGTTTGCATATGGGTCATGCTTTCCAGCAAACCATCATGGACACCATGATTCGCTACCAGCGCATGCAGGGCAAAAACACCCTGTGGCAGGCCGGTACCGACCACGCGGGTATCGCTACCCAGATGGTGGTTGAGCGTAAGATTGCCGCTGAAGAAGGTAAAACTCGTCACGACTACGGTCGCGATGCCTTCATCGACAAAATCTGGCAGTGGAAAGCGGAATCCGGCGGCACCATTACCCGTCAGATGCGCCGTCTCGGCAACTCTGTTGACTGGGAGCGCGAGCGCTTCACCATGGACGAAGGCCTTTCCAATGCCGTGAAAGAAGTCTTTGTCCGCCTGTACAAAGAAGACCTGATTTACCGTGGCAAACGCCTGGTAAACTGGGACCCGAAACTGCGCACCGCCATCTCTGACCTGGAAGTGGAAAACCGCGAGTCTAAAGGCTCGATGTGGCATATCCGCTATCCGCTGGCCGACGGCGCGAAAACCGCAGACGGTAAAGATTACCTGGTCGTGGCAACTACACGTCCGGAAACCATTCTGGGCGATACCGGCGTAGCCGTGAACCCGGAAGATCCGCGCTATAAAGATCTGATTGGCAAATTCGTTGTTCTGCCGCTGGTTGACCGCCGTATTCCTATCGTGGGCGACGAACACGCCGATATGGAAAAAGGCACCGGCTGCGTGAAGATCACCCCTGCGCACGACTTTAACGACTATGAAGTCGGTCGTCGTCACGCGCTGCCGATGATCAACATTCTGACCTTTGATGGCGACATCCGTGAAACCGCGGAAGTTTATGACACCAAGGGCGAAGAGTCTGACGTTTACTCCAACGCTATCCCGGCTGAATTCCAGAAGCTGGAACGCTTTGCCGCGCGTAAAGCGATCGTGGCTGCCATCGATGCGATGGGCCTGCTGGAAGAGATCAAACCTCACGATCTGACCGTTCCTTACGGCGACCGTGGCGGCGTGGTTATCGAGCCAATGCTGACCGACCAGTGGTACGTCCGTGCTGACGTGCTGGCGAAACCGGCGGTGGAAGCGGTTGAGAACGGCGACATTCAGTTCGTACCGAAGCAGTACGAAAACATGTACTTCTCCTGGATGCGCGATATTCAGGACTGGTGTATCTCCCGTCAGCTGTGGTGGGGTCACCGTATCCCGGCATGGTATGACAACGACGGCAACGTCTACGTTGGCCGCACCGAAGATGAAGTGCGTCAGGAAAACAACCTCGGCGCCGACGTTGCGCTGCGTCAGGACGAAGACGTTCTGGATACCTGGTTCTCCTCCGCGCTGTGGACCTTCTCTACCCTGGGCTGGCCGGAAAACACCGACGCGCTGCGTCAGTTCCACCCAACCAGCGTGATGGTTTCCGGCTTCGACATCATCTTCTTCTGGATTGCCCGCATGATCATGATGACCATGCACTTCATCAAAGATGAAAACGGCAAGCCACAGGTTCCGTTCAAGACCGTCTACATGACCGGTCTGATTCGTGACGACGAAGGCCAGAAGATGTCCAAGTCCAAAGGTAACGTTATCGACCCGCTGGATATGGTCGACGGTATCTCGCTGGCAGACCTGCTTGCTAAGCGTACCGGCAACATGATGCAGCCGCAGCTGGCTGAGAAAATTGCCAAACGTACCGAGAAACAGTTCCCGGACGGCATCGAGCCACACGGCACCGATGCCCTGCGTTTCACCCTGGCAGCGCTGGCCTCTACCGGCCGCGATATCAACTGGGACATGAAGCGTCTGGAAGGTTACCGTAACTTCTGTAACAAGCTGTGGAACGCTAGCCGCTTCGTGCTGATGAACACCGAAGATCAGGATTGCGGCTTCAACGGCGGAGAAATGACCCTTTCTCTGGCAGACCGCTGGATCCTGGCTGAATTCAACCAGACCGTGAAAGCGTACCGCGAGGCGCTGGATAACTTCCGCTTCGACATCGCTGCGGGCATCCTGTACGAGTTCACCTGGAACCAGTTCTGTGACTGGTATCTGGAGCTGACCAAGCCGGTAATGACCGGGGGTTCCGAGTCTGAACTGCGCGGCACTCGCAATACGCTGGTCACCGTGCTGGAAGGTCTGCTGCGCCTGGCGCACCCGATCATTCCATTCATCACCGAGACCATCTGGCAGCGCGTGAAAGTCATTTGCGGCAACACCGCAGATACCATCATGCTGCAGCCGTTCCCGGAATATAACGCTGCACAGGTTGATGAAGCAGCGCTGGCTGATACCGAGTGGCTGAAGCAGGCGATCGTTGCCGTACGTAACATCCGCGCGGAAATGAACATCGCCCCAGGCAAACCGCTGGAGCTGTTGCTGCGTGGTTGCAGCGCCGACGCGATGCGCCGTGTGAACGACAACCGTAGCTTCCTGCTGAACCTGGCCCGTCTGGAAAGCATCACCGTGCTGCCAGCCGATGACAAAGGTCCGGTTTCCGTGACCAAAATCATCGACGGCGCCGAGCTGCTGATCCCGATGGCCGGCCTCATCAATAAAGAAGATGAGCTGGCGCGTCTGGCAAAAGAAGTGGCGAAAATCGAAGGTGAGATTGCCCGTATCGAAGGCAAGCTCTCCAACGAAGGTTTCGTTGCTCGCGCACCGGAAGCGGTGATTGCTAAAGAGCGTGAGAAGCTGGACGGTTACGCGGAAGCGAAAGCGAAGCTGATTGAGCAGCAGGCGGTCATCGCCGCGCTGTAAAAATCGTGCCTGTACGTTTGCCGGATGGCGCTACGCTTATCCGGCCTACGGGCACCGTCAACGTAGGTCGGATAAGCGTAGCGCATCCGACACCACAGACGAATAAAAAGCCTCTGGCGTTCTCGTTCAGAGGCTTTTTATTGAATTATCCTCGCTTGCACTCCCCCTCCCCGCAGTGTTATTAACTGCATATGTTCCACGTTTACGTCATGAGTTCGCTATGAGTGTCATTACCCCTGTCTCCGCGACGCTGCGCCGCCTTAAGGCCGACGACAACGCCGCCATTGCCAACGTTATCCGCGAGGTTTCCGCCGAGCACGGTCTGACCGCCGATAAAGGCTACACGGTGGCCGACCCCAATCTGGATGAGCTGTTCCAGGTTTACAGCCAGCCGGGCGCGGCCTATTGGGTCGTTGAGCAGAATGGTCAGGTGGTGGGCGGTGGCGGCGTGGCGCCGTTAGGCTGCAGCGAGCCGGATATTTGCGAGCTGCAAAAGATGTATTTCCTGCCAAGCGTTCGCGGTCAGGGGCTGGCGAAAAAGCTGGCGCTGATGGCACTTGAGCACGCCCGAGAGCAGGGTTTTAAGCAGTGCTATCTTGAGACCACGGCGTTTCTGACAGAAGCCATCCGCCTCTATGAACACCTGGGGTTCGTCCATATCGCCGAGCCGCTGGGCTGCACCGGACATGTCGATTGTGAAGTGCGAATGCTAAAACCCCTTTAAGCGTACTCAAAGGGGTTATCCGGTTTACTGCATTTCAGGCGAGACCGCGAGGCGAATAACCCCCGCCGCATTGGCTGGCGGTAACGCTACGACCTGACTCCAGAAACTCTGCACCAGATCGCAGGCGATTTTCTCTTTTCCCACGCCTTTGCTGGGGTCAGACATAATCTCTAGATCCTGGCCATAATTCTGCATCAGCGTCGGGCCAAGGCTTTGCATATCGAGCAGCGCCTGATGCTTTTCCTGTGCGGTGACGGTGTGTTTATCAGGGCCATAGGCCGCACGCATCATACGAGCATCGCTCTCCATACGACGTTCGAGGATTTCCCGCGATATCAGGCGTACCGGGTTGATCCCCCCTTTCACCGCCGGGAATAGAAAACGGAAGCACTCATCAGCACCGGCCTTTTCCACTGCGGCCATCTGCTCCAGGTTGATCTTCATATACTCCACCACGTTAGCATCAGGCGCTTGTTGTAGCCTCGCCATCTGCAGCTGTAGCACCTGCGGTTGGATCGCATCGATCACCTGCTGCTCGTTCTTACCCGCCTCTTTCATCTGCACAGCCTGGCTGCGAATATGCTCCCAGAAGGCTGGGTCTTGTTCTTTAATCACCTGGAAAGTCGGCATTTTCAGCATCGCTGACTCAAACTTCTGCTCTTCAGTCATACCGTATTCCGGGCTTTCCCGTGGGATAAGGTAATGCACATCAAACAGGTTCCAGGCGAGGATGGCGACCACAAAGATAACCACCCCCGAGACCTTGCCTACCCAACCCTTTTTGCGAAATACGCTAACAACTGCAGCAATCACCGCCCCGATATAGCCTGCTAATAATACGTGTGCCCAATTCATTACGATCCTTATACTGCATCCCAAAGGCGGCAAAGCCGCAAATCATACATAAATTAAATTTATGCAGTAGATATAATACATTCATTTAATATCACTCTCTTTTTGCCGATGCAAGAGACGGCCGGTATTCTGAAAAAAAACCGTCAGGTTCTTATTCCTCAGCATTTCATGTATAAAGAACGTTCTTTCTATTCATTATCCAATAAGAACAAGGATGTTACATGAACCACTCTCTCGTCGATGAGAATAGGGAAGTACACGCCTTTCATTTTCATGGCAAAGGCTCTTCATTCTTTATGATTTGTTTAGTTAATGTATTACTGTCAATTATAACGTGTGGGATATTTCTTCCCTGGGCATTTGTTCGTAGTCGCCGTTATATTTATGAAAACATGGAACTCAATGGCGCCCGATTTGATTATCATGCTAAGGGCAGTGCGTTATTTTTAAGCTGGCTGATTATCTCCATCATTATCGCTATTCTTTGCTTTATCGAATTCACCATTACCCATTCTGAAGAGATTATATTCGCGCCCTGGGTCATTATGCTGTTCTTCCCATGCATGGCGGTGAAGAGCCTTAACTACCACGCCGCGATGACCTCACTGAACAATGTGCACTTTGGTTTTCACTGTTCAATGCTGCGCGCATGGTGGGTTACTCTGGGGATGCCCATTCTGGCAGTAGTATTGCTGCTGTTCGTGTTTAGCGGATGGAGACTTCTTTTAGGGGAACCATCAAACCTCAATGCGCTGCTAATTCGTGTTGCCTGTGGGCTTATTATTAGCGCCATCGTCTTCGCCATTATCAATGGCATTGTTTATCGCAACTGGATAGAGCTATTTGCCAAAAACACAAACTTTGGCATCCATAAATTTAACTTAACCCTCAACACATCCAAATGCATTATTATCTCACTTATTTCCCTGGCAATTATTGTTCCCTTTCTGCTGGTGATTGTTAAAGTCCTGATGGCATCATTCAATCGCATATTATTAGGCTCACTGGATGGCCTTGGAGGGCTGTTCACATTGACATACCTACTATATATCGTAGGTTTATTAATTTCTTTCGCCTATGCTTTCGCCGCACTACGCAACTATGCGTTCAATAATCTCACTCTCGACAACGACATCCGCTTTCATTCATCCATCACCTTTATCGGCATGGCGATCAATTTACTGCTTCTGACGTTTGGTTCCCTGCTAACGCTGGGTCTGGCCTACCCATGGTTGAAAATACGCTTTGTGCGCTACCAGGCAAACCACACCACCGTCTCCGGGCATCTCGATGCGCTGGAATTAACCAATGACAATCGCCCGCTGGATACCGGTATTTTCGCACGCATTTCCCGTGGTGCCGCACCAACGCTGCCGTTCTTCTAATCATCATTTCGGCCAGAATACCCGACCCTATTTCCCCCACTATAAGACAGCAGGAGTTTACCAATGAAAGGATTTATCGCTACTGCAACTATCGCTTCTTTAGTGCTTGGTATGAATTGCGCCTATGCCCTGGACATGAAACCTGGCGAATGGAAGATGGAAAACACGCACATTCATATTGTTGATGATGTCAGCGGCACAGTGTTAATGGATCAAAAGAACGTCGATACCTCAATGCAGTTGTGCTATACCGAAAAAATGTCTGAAGACGCTAAAAAAATGAAAAAAGGCGATACCACCGGTTCCGGCGGCTGCAACATCACCTTTGTAGAAAACAACGATACCAGGCAAATTAGCGAAACCATCTGCAACCAGGACGGGACGAAAACCAACTCCCTTGTTGAGACAACCAAAGTCAGCGATACGGAGTTCGCTATGAAGATGAAGATGTCGATTGACTCAGCGGAGCGAAAAATGACGACGACGCAGACGATAAAACAAACGTATGTTGGTAAAACCTGTACTGAGTCAACCCGCGCGGAAATGGAAGCCAGAGCGGAAGTGAAATAAATCTTTCATCTAAAAACCTGATGAATTTGATGCAAAAAGTACATTATTCAGCACGAATTCCTGGTAATACACTGCCTGAGCATCACCTTATTGCACACGTTAGCCTGCCGTCTGGCAGGCTTTGCTCAGGATAGAACACCATGAAAAAATTACCTTTTATTCTTACAGGCAGCCTGATGCTTGGCTGCGTTGCCACCACCGTTGCCGCCGCCGATCTGCCAGGGTATACCGATGGCGCGCAGGTCATCCGCGTAGAGAACATCCGTGGTCGTATCGATACCCTCAACGGTATTGTTTACAGCCAGATAAAAAGCGCCGTGACTGTTCGCCAGCTCCATATGTCGCTGCTGGTGCCACGCAATACTGACCTGAAACCAGCCATCATCTACTTCCCCGGCGGTGGGTTCACCAGCGCAGCCTGGGATAAGTTTATCGAGATGCGCATGGCGCTGGCGCAAGCGGGTTTTGTGGTCGCCGCCGCAGAGTATCGCACCGTGCCTGATACCTTCCCGGCACCGGTCGTCGATGGTAAAGCGGCCATTCGCTATCTGCGCGAGCACGCCAAAGAGTATGGTATCGACCCTCAGCGTATCGGCGTACTCGGTGATTCTGCCGGTGGTTATATGGCGCAAATGATGGCGCTGACCAACGGCGATAAAGCTTTCGAGCAGGGCGATTTCCTCAACCAATCCTCTGACGTGCAGGCCGCCGCCACGCTGTACGGAATTTCTAACCTGCTTAATATCGGCGAAGGGTTCCCCGCCGCAATTCAGAAAGTGCATGAATCTCCAGCGGTAACTGAAGCCCTGCTGGTTCACGGCAGTGCCTTCCGCGACTGGCCGGGCGCAGCGATTGGCAGCGATAAGCAAAAAGCGCTGGCCGCCAGCCCAATGGGCCATCTTGGCGGCAAGAAACCGCCGTTCCTGATTATGCACGGCAGCGCCGATACGCTGGTGTCGCCGGTACAGAGCGAGCAGCTTTACAAAGCGCTTAAGGCAGAAGGCAATAAAGCCGATTATGTACTGCTGGAAGGGGCCGAGCACGGTGATGACCACTGGTATCAACAACCGGTCATTGACCGCGTGGTGAGCTGGTTTAAAGCCACCCTCGGCGCACCGGTTAAACAAACCGCTCACGCCGGGGATAAGAACGCCAACCTTTAAACCGGCACACCGCTGTGGAAGCGGAACTCTTCATCCGGAGCGGTGATAAGCGACGCTTCCACTTCACCGAAGAAACGCACCCGTTCGCTGATATCGCCGTCAGCGATTTGCTGCGCCAGCGCCAGGTAATCCTGGTAGTGTCGGGCTTCAGAACGCAACAGCGACAGATAAAACGCCTGTAGGTCGTCATCCAGATACGGTGCCAGCGCGGCAAAGCGTTCGCAGGAACGGGCTTCGATGTAGGCCCCGCAAATCAGCTTATCAATCAGCGTCAGCGGTTCATGCGTGCGTACTGCTTTGAGCATCCCTTTGGCGTAGCGGCTAGCGGTGATTTTCACGTACGGGATATTGCGCTTTAGCATCGCCTCACGCACCTGTGTGAAGTGGTGCAACTCCTCTTTTATCAGCAGCACCATACTGTCGATAAGCTGTCGCCCCCACGGGTCGTCGGTCTGCGGCATCGCGCTTTTACCCATCTGCTTATGCAGCGCGGTAAAGTCCGGCTCAACGCCATCGCGAAAGGTGAAAGCTTCATAGGGCTTCAGCCAGTCTAGCAGCGCCTGCGCGCCCTCTTTATCCGCGACATATTTACGCACCAACAGCATCGCAGTTTGCGCCGCTTTTAGCTCACAGACTAAATGATCGGTCAGCAACAAAGGGAGATTGGCCGGATCGCGGGCTTTATCGAGCCACGCCTGAGGCGTTTTACAGTGCAGGAAGTTGAGAACCGGGGAGAGTATTTGCGGATAATCCATACCGAAATCCTTGCCCTACGGCAGCGGGCGCTGCCGTAGGATATATGATGACTTAGTGACGTACGCCGTCGTCTTCTTCGTCGACGAAATCTTCGTCGTCATCATCGCCTTCTTCGCCGTTCGGGTCTTCGTAGTAAGTTCCCCAACCGTCGTATTCCACTTCAAACTTCTCAGCCAGGTTCATCAGTTGCTCAACCTGCGCGTCGATAAGCTCAGCGTTCAGCGCACTTTCGCTCAGGATATCGCAGCAGATCACGGTGTCGCCTTCTTCCACTTCCAGCTCTTCCGGTTCCGTCACTTCGTAGCCCAGCTTGAACGCTTCTACCGCCGCTTTCTCCAGACTTTCGAAATCGTCTGCGGAAAGGTGATGCTCGATGGTGTACAGCGCATCAGGATCGCTACCGTCTTCCAGCAGTTCTTCAATGATCAGACGGGTCTCTTCGCGCTGTTCTTCCAGATGTTCAGGGTTTGCCATGGCTCGTTCCTCATAATGTGGCTGATACTCTTATTGTCACATACCGTTGCCATTGCCTCCACCTTTCCGATAAAGATTTGTTATTGGGGTTGCAAATGAATACCCATCCATATAAAGTGAATTTTAATTCAATAAGTGGCTTAAGCCAGGTGAGGGAATTATGTCTACTCTGTATAAAAAGAACTTCTTAAAATTACTCGATTTTACCCCTGCAGAAATCACCACTCTGCTGCAGCTCGCAGCAAAACTAAAAGCGGATAAAAAAAGCGGCACGGAGTCGCCGAACCTGACCGGTAAAAACATCGCGCTCATCTTCGAAAAAGACTCAACCCGTACACGATGCTCTTTCGAAGTTGCCGCATACGATCAGGGCGCTCGCGTCACTTATCTTGGATCCAGCGGCAGCCAGATTGGCCACAAAGAATCGATTAAAGACACCGCGCGCGTGCTGGGCCGTATGTACGACGGCATCCAGTACCGTGGCTACGGCCAGGAAGTGGTGGAAACGCTGGCCGAGTACTCCGGCGTGCCGGTGTGGAACGGTTTGACCGATGAATTCCATCCAACTCAGCTGCTGGCGGATCTGCTCACCATGCAGGAACACCTGCCGGGCAAAGCGTTCAACGAAATGACGTTGGTTTATGCCGGCGATGCACGTAACAACATGGGCAACTCGATGCTGGAAGCCGCGGCGTTAACCGGCCTTGATCTGCGTCTTGTCGCACCACAGGAGTGCTGGCCGGATGCGAGCCTGGTGGCGGAGTGCAAGGCGCTGGCGCAGAAGAATGGCGGTAACGTTACCCTGACGGAAGATATTGCCGCAGGCGTGAAGGGCGCGGACTTTATCTATACCGACGTGTGGGTATCGATGGGCGAAGCCAAAGAGAAGTGGGCAGAACGTATTGCACTACTGCGCGGCTATCAGGTGAACAGCGCCATGATGAAGTTGACCGGCAATTCGCAGGTGAAATTCCTGCACTGTCTGCCTGCGTTCCATGACGATCAGACGACCGTGGGTAAGAAGATGGCCGCTGAATACGGCATGCACGGCGGGATGGAAGTGACCGATGAGGTCTTTGAATCTCCGGCCAGCATCGTGTTCGATCAGGCGGAAAACCGGATGCACACCATCAAAGCGGTGATGGTTGCGACGCTGAGCAAATAACGACAACCTGTAACGTTGTGCCTGATGGCGCTTCGCTTATCAGGCCTACGCACCATGTAGGCCGGATAAGGAGAAGCCGCCATCCGGCAATCCGTTCGTTACTCAACCAGCAGCTTAATAACCGCTTTACGCACTTTCGCAGGCAGCCCCACCGCGCACAGCGGTTTGTGGACTTCACCCGGGTAGAAGACCACGAAGTCACCTTCGCTCATTACCACCATCTTTTCCTGCACACCTTCCGGCAGAAACGCGATATCTTTGTCCGCCAGCCAGTCGGTGTCCGGCTCGCCCGCAGGCTGGGTGCTAAACGCCATTCCTTCCTGACCTTTCAGTACCACCTGGATATCCAGATAACGCGCATGATACTCCGCACGACGATCGGCAAACGGCTCGGTCATGTTCTCAGAGATCATATAGAACAGGCGGTTGCCGTCGATGTCATATTTCCCTTCCGGGGTAGCATCGTTGACGTTCGCCATAAGGTGGATGATGGCCTGACGCAGCTCTTCCGGCAGCCAGGATTGAAGGTGATGGATGTTGCCAATAATCATGATGACTCCACGAATAAAACAATGTTTCAATTTTCAGTTGTTATACGTAAATTCGCGATACCATACCAGTACTTTTTATCATGACTCTGCCATCCTGTTGGTTTAGCGCACACTTTTGCTGCTCGCATAAAAATTGAATTTATACGCACTAAAGTTGAATGCTTATCACATGAGAATCGTTTTCGTTGATTAAAATGTGAATCAGGCGCTTGATTGCCAGATAAAGCTGCGTATAATGCCACCCGTTTTGCCGGGAGGAATTATGGTTCAGTGTGTACGACATCGCGTCTTACCGCGTCTGAAAACAGACGCCGGCCTGCCGTTTTTCCTTTCCGTAGCATCCGTATTCGTAAAGCCCCTTATTTAAGGGGCTTTTTTTTTGCGCCGTCGTCAGGAGATAACCATGGCTAATCCGCTGTATCAAAAACACATCATTTCCATAAACGATCTCAGCCGCGAAGACCTTGAACTGGTTTTGGCGACCGCCGCCAGCCTGAAAGCGAACCCACAGCCGGAACTGCTTAAGCACAAGGTTATCGCCAGCTGTTTCTTCGAGGCCTCGACGCGCACCCGCCTCTCTTTTGAAACCTCCATGCACCGACTGGGTGCCAGCGTGGTCGGCTTCTCTGACAGCGCCAACACCTCGCTCGGCAAGAAAGGTGAAACCCTGGCCGACACCATCTCGGTCATCAGCACCTACGTCGACGCCATCGTGATGCGCCACCCGCAAGAAGGCGCGGCGCGTCTAGCGACCGAGTTCTCCGGCAACATTCCGGTACTGAACGCCGGCGACGGTGCGAACCAGCACCCCACCCAGACCCTGCTGGATCTGTTCACCATTCAGGAGACCCAGGGCCGCCTGGAGAACCTGAATATCGCGATGGTCGGCGACCTGAAATACGGACGCACCGTTCACTCGCTGACCCAGGCGCTGGCGAAATTTAACGGCAACCGCTTCTACTTTATCGCTCCGGACGCGCTGGCGATGCCGCAGTACATCCTCGATATGCTGGACGAGAAAGGGATTGTCTGGAGCCTGCATAGCGCTATCGACGAAGTGATGGCGGAGGTCGATATCCTCTACATGACCCGCGTGCAGAAAGAGCGCCTCGACCCGTCCGAATACGCCAACGTCAAAGCGCAGTTTGTCCTGCGCGCGGCGGATCTGGTCGGCGCACGCGATAACATGAAGGTGCTGCACCCGCTGCCGCGCATTGATGAGATCACCACCGATGTCGATAAAACGCCACACGCCTGGTACTTCCAGCAGGCCGGCAACGGCATCTTCGCCCGCCAGGCGTTACTGGCACTGGTACTGAATAGTGAACTGGCTCTGTAAGGGGAAAATGACGATGACACACGACAACAAATTACAAGTAGAAGCCATCAAACGCGGCACCGTAATCGACCATATCCCGGCGCAGGTGGGCTTTAAGCTGCTGACCCTGTTCAAGCTGACCGAAACCGACCAGCGCATCACCATTGGCCTGAACCTGCCGTCCGGCGAGATGGGGCGTAAAGACCTGATTAAAATCGAAAACACCTTCCTGACCGACGAGCAGGTCAACCAGCTGTCGCTGTACGCGCCAGAGGCAACCGTTAACCGCATCGATAACTATGAAGTGGTGGGCAAATCTCGCCCGAGCCTGCCAGAGCGCATCGAGAGCGTGCTGGTGTGCCCGAACAGCAACTGTATCAGCCACGCCGAACCGGTTTCCTCTAGCTTTGCAGTGAAAAAACGCGCCGATGACGTTGCGCTCAAATGCAAATACTGTGAAAAAGAGTTTTCTCATTATGTGGTGCTGGCCAACTAATTGCGGTTGGTATTGAAATCTGGCCTCTCTATAATGGCTAACACCTTAATACTGCAGTTCATCTGGAGATACCATGAGCAAAACTATTGCGACGGAAAATGCACCAGCAGCTATCGGCCCATACGTTCAGGGCGTTGACCTGGGCAGTATGATCATCACTTCCGGTCAGATCCCGGTAGACCCGAAAACCGGCAGCGTGCCGGAAGACGTATCTGCTCAGGCGCGTCAGTCGCTGGAAAACGTGAAAGCTATCGTTGAAGCCGCTGGCCTGAAAGTGGGCGATATCGTGAAAACTACCGTATTCGTTAAAGATCTCAACGATTTCGCGACCGTTAACGCCACTTACGAAGCGTTCTTCACCGAGCACAATGCCACCTTCCCAGCGCGTTCCTGCGTTGAAGTGGCCCGTCTGCCGAAAGACGTGAAGATTGAAATCGAAGCGATTGCCGTACGTCGCTGATTGCACGCAGTATGAAGAAAAGGCAGCCGATGGCTGCCTTTTTTGTTTCTGTGCGGTGGGTTTCCAGGCGGCGCTTCGCTTGGCCGGGCTACAGGAAGCACAAGCGCCGCCGGGGAGCCATCACCGCTTACTGCCAGCCATAACGGCGAGTGAAGAACCCTTTCACCATCTGCGTGAAGGTCATATACCCCACCAGAATCGCCACCAGCCATGGGAAGTAGCTCAGCGGCAGCGCTTCCAGTTGCAGATAGCTTGCCAGCGGTGAGAACGGCAGCGCGATACCAATCGCCATCACCAGCAGCGTCATGGCGAACAGCGGCCACGCGGCGCGGCTCTGCACAAACGGAATGCGGCGGGTACGAATCATATGCACAATCAGCGTCTGCGACAGCAGCCCTTCAATAAACCAGCCGGACTGGAACAAGGTCTGCATTTCTGGCGTGTTGGCTTTAAACACCCACCACATCAGGCAGAAGGTCAGAATATCGAAGATGGAGCTGATCGGCCCGAAGAACACCATAAAGCGGCCCAGATCGGCCGGGTTCCAGCGCTGCGGTTTGCGGATCTGTTCGTCATCGACGTTATCGAACGGCAGCGCCACCTGGGATACATCGTACAGCAGGTTCTGAATCAGTAAGTGTAACGGCAGCATTGGCAGGAACGGCAGGAAGGCGCTGGCCACCAGCACGCTGAAGACGTTACCGAAGTTGGAGCTGGCGGTCATCTTGATGTACTTCAGCATGTTCGAGAAGGTGCGACGACCTTCGATCACCCCCTCTTCCAGCACCATCAGGCTCTTTTCCAGCAGGATGATATCAGCCGCTTCACGGGCAATATCCACCGCACCGTCCACGGAAATACCGATATCCGCCGCGCGCAGCGCCGGTGCATCGTTGATGCCGTCGCCCATAAAGCCCACCACGTGTCCTTCGCGTTTCAGCAGGGTCACGATGCGCTCTTTATGCATCGGCGTCAGGCGAGCAAACAGCGTGGTGCGCTGAGCAAGCTTCGCCAGCTCGTCATCGCTCAGGTGCTCAATCTCACTGCCGACGATCACGTCACCCGCGTCCAGCCCCACTTCGTGGCACACTTTCGCCGCCACCAGTTCGCTGTCACCGGTGAGAATTTTCACGGTGATGCCGCTCGCTTTCAGCGCTTTCAGCGCCGGCGCAGTGGTCTCTTTCGGCGGATCGAGGAAGGCGATATATCCTTCGAGGATCAGATCGGACTCATCAATGCGCTGGTAGTCGCCTTCGCGCGCTGGCAGGAATTTGCTCGCCACCGCCACCACGCGCAGCCCCTGACGGTTCAGGGTATCGGTCACGCGTTTGATGCGGCGCAGCATGGTCTCATCCAGCGGCACAATTTCACCGTTGTGGTAGACCTGAGTACAGACGTTGAGGATCTCCTGCAACGCGCCTTTGCAAATCAGCTTGTGTACATCCGGCTTTTCGCTCACCACCACCGACATGCGGCGGCGTTCGAAATCAAACGGGATCTCATCCACTTTCTGCCAGGCGGTAGACAGCTCGCGGGCCGCTACTTCATCTACCCCTTCCAATACCGCGGTATCCAGCAGGTTTTTCAGCCCGGTCTGGTAGTGGCTATTCAGCCACGCGGTCAACAGCACGCGCTCGCTCACCTTGCCGGAAACATCGGTGTGATTCTCCAGCACGATTTTATCCTGGGTCAGCGTACCGGTTTTGTCGGTGCAGAGGATGTCCATCGCGCCAAAGTTCTGAATTGCGTCGAGGTGTTTAACGATAACCTTCTGTTTTGACAGCTTCACGGCCCCACGTGCCAGCGTCGAGGTGACGATCATCGGCAGCATTTCCGGGGTCAGGCCCACCGCGACGGAGAGGGCAAACAGCGCCGCTTCCCACCAGTCGCCTTTGGTATAGCCGTTGATAACCAACACGATAGGCGCCATCACCAGCATAAAGCGGATCAGCAGCATGCTGACGCGGCTGATGCCTTTCTGGAACGCGTTCGGCTCACTTTCCTGCTCGCTTACGCGGCCGGCCAGTTGCCCAAACCAGGTGTTGGCCCCGGTAGCAATCACCATCGCCTGCGCGGTGCCGCTCACCACGTTAGTGCCCATAAAGCACAGAGTGTCGCATTCGAGCGGGTTGGTTTGATCCGGCTCGCGGGTATGCGCCACCTTCTCAACCGGCAAGGATTCTCCGGTCAGCGATGCCTGCGCCACAAACAGATCGCGCGCCTGAATCACGCGCAGGTCGGCCGGGATCATATCCCCCGCCGCCAGTTTGATGATGTCGCCCGGCACCAGCTGGTCGATAGGCAGTTCCACCCAGCTGCTCTCGCCCTTGTCATTGATGACGCGCAGCACCGTCGCGGTGTTGCTGACCATCGCTTTCAGGGTGTCCGCCGCCTTGGTCGAACGGGCTTCCTGGACAAAGTTCAGCAGTGTGGAAATGCCCACCATCAGTACGATGACGACCGCCGCGAACAAGTCTTCGGTGGCGTAAGAGACGGCGGCCAGCACGGTCAGCAGGATGTTGAACGGGTTACGGTAGCAAAGCCACAGATGCACCCACCATGGCTGCGGCTGCTGCGCTGGCAGCTTGTTTTCGCCGTGCGTGACACGTGCCTGTTCGACTTCCGCGGCGTTCAGCCCTTCCGGATGGGTGTTGAAAGTTTCCCACAGCGCCTGTTCGCTGAGATGCGCCATTTTCAGGCACTGTTCGCTGAGCGATGGCGGAATAGGTGTGTGAGCAACGCTCTGCTGAGAAGGCATCGGGTCGCGCTGGACCAGACGGCGCGGCAAATGGCGGCCAAGCTGCGCGAACAGCTGCCGGGTTAAATTTTTCAGCATACAAAATCCTCCGCAGTCGCCAGAGGCAACCGCAGATAAGCCTACGGACACAATCAAACTGCACCGTTAGGGCACTCTATTTTTATGCAGGGACATTTAAGAAGTGTCACTGCCTCACATCATCGGCAAGGCAGCGAAAAGCTGGCTTACCGGAAAGTTACTCTCCAGATGGAGAGACGGGTGGGATCGGGATCCATACAGCCTCCGGTAAGATTGATAGTAGAAAACGCCGCGAATTATACGCAGAAATTCATAAGGTTTGTGACTATTAGAGCGATATAATAACGTCAGGCAATTCAACGGTACGTCAACCATCAGGTAGACGGCATAAAATATTCACGCGGGGCAACTATTTATGGAAAATCGGCTGACTATTAAAGATATCGCTCGCCTGAGCGGTGTCGGGAAATCAACCGTCTCCCGCGTGCTGAATAATGAAAGCGGCGTTAGCGACCGCACCCGTGAACGCGTCGAAGCCGTCATGGTGCAGCACGGCTTCTCCCCTTCCCGCTCCGCGCGCGCCATGCGTGGGCAAAGCGATAAGGTGGTGGCGATTATCGTCACCCGTCTGGACTCGCTGTCGGAAAACCTGGCGGTTCAGACCATGCTGCCCGCCTTCTACGAGCAGGGCTACGACCCTATCATGATGGAAAGCCAGTTCTCGCCGGAGAAAGTGACCGAACATCTGGCGATGCTGAAACGCCGCAATATCGACGGTGTGATCCTGTTTGGCTTTACCGGCGTAACCGAAGCGATTCTCGGCGACTGGCATTCAACGTTGGTGCTGATGGCCCGCGATGCCAAAGGTTTTGCCTCCGTCTGTTATGACGATACCGGGGCGATTACGCAGCTGATGCAGCGCCTGTTCGAGCTGGGCCATCGCCACATAAGCTTCCTCGGCGTTCCCCCTAGCGACGTCACCACCGGGCAGCGCCGCCACGATGCCTATCAGGCCTTCTGCAAACGCCACCAGCTGACGCCGGTCGCCGCGTTGCCGGGCCTGGCGATGAAGCAAGGTTATGACTTCGCAAGCCAGGTTATCACTCCGGAGACCACCGCGCTTATCTGTGCGACAGACACCCTCGCCCTCGGCGTGAGTAAGTATCTTCAAGAGCAGCGCATCGACAACGTGCAGTTGGCGAGCGTCGGTAACACGCCGCTGACCAAGTTCCTGCACCCGGAAATTATCACCGTCGATCCCGGCTACGCCGAAGCCGGACACCGCGCCGCAGAGCAGCTTATCGCCCAGATCAGCGGTAAGAGTGAGCCGCATCAGATCGTGATCCCCGCCATTCTGTCCTAAGCTTAACAACAGCTTTAATGTGATCGCCGCAGCGTTTCGGGAACGTTCCCATTTTCCCAAAACCGCAAACCCGTTAGGCTAATATTCAGCATATTAATAACGGTTCGATCCTGTGTCCGTCAGATGGCTTGCTAAAAAAAGCCTCTGAAGTGGCGGTATCGGGGAGATCTCACCTCTGTTTTAAGGCCCTATCATGAGCAAAAAAATAGACCAAAAGAACATCGATAAACTTATCGAGCTGGTTGGCGGGCGCGAGAACATCGCCACCGTCAGCCACTGCATCACGCGCCTGCGCTTTGTGCTTAACGATCCGGCCAAGGCTTCCCCGAAAGCTATCGAAGAGCTGCCGATGGTCAAAGGCTGCTTCACCAACGCCGGGCAGTTCCAGGTGGTCATCGGCACGGAAGTGGGCGACTACTACCAGGCGCTGCTTGCCACCACCGGCCAGACCGGTGCGGACAAAGAGCAGGCCAAAACGGCGGCTCGCCAGAATATGAAATGGCACGAGCAGATGATTTCTCACTTCGCTGAGATCTTCTTCCCGCTGCTGCCAGCGCTTATCAGCGGGGGTTTGATCTTAGGCTTCCGCAACGTGATCGGCGACCTGCCGATGAGCAACGGCCAGACGCTGGCGCAGATGCACCCGTCGCTGCAAACCATCTATGACTTCCTGTGGTTGATTGGTGAGGCCATCTTCTTCTATCTGCCGGTCGGTATCTGCTGGTCAGCGGTGAAGAAAATGGGCGGCACGCCGATCCTCGGCATCGTGCTCGGCGTCACGCTGGTTTCCCCGCAACTGATGAACGCCTACCTGCTAGGTCAGCAGGTGCCGGAAGTGTGGAACTTCGGCCTGTTTACCATCGCTAAAGTCGGCTACCAGGCGCAGGTTATCCCGGCGCTGCTGGCGGGCCTGACCCTCGGCTTTATTGAGACGCGCCTTAAGCGCATCGTGCCGGACTACCTGTACCTGGTTATCGTACCGGTATGCTCGCTGATCCTGGCGGTATTCCTCGCGCACGCGATTATCGGGCCATTCGGCCGCCTGATTGGCGACGGCGTGGCCTTCGCCGTGCGTCACCTGCTGACCGGCAGCTTCGCCCCGATTGGCGCCGCGCTGTTCGGCTTCCTGTATGCGCCGCTGGTCATTACCGGTGTACACCAGACCACGCTGGCTATTGATATGCAGATGATTCAGAGCATGGGCGGCACCCCGGTGTGGCCGATGATTGCTCTGTCAAACATCGCGCAGGCCTCTGCCGTCGTCGGCATTATCATTTGCAGCCGTAAGGCCAAAGAGCGTGAAATTTCCGTTCCGGCGGCGATCTCCGCCTACCTCGGCGTGACTGAACCGGCGATGTACGGGATCAACCTGAAGTACCGCTTCCCGATGCTCTGCGCGATGATCGGTTCCGGCATCGCGGGCCTGCTGTGCGGCCTGTACGGCGTGCTGGCGAACGGTATCGGCGTCGGCGGCCTGCCGGGCATCCTGTCGATTAAGCCAACCTTCTGGGGCGTCTACAGCATCGCCATGATCATCACCATCGTAGTGCCGATTCTCCTGACGGTGATGGTCTACAAACGCAAAGAGCGTCAGGGCACGCTGCCCGTCATGTAACACACCTTCTTCGGGGCGCACTTGCGCCCCTGATTCTTATTAGAGGACAACCGAATGAATACACTACCTCACTGGTGGCAAAACGGCGTGATTTACCAGATCTACCCGAAAAGCTTCCAGGACACGACCGGCAGCGGAACGGGAGATCTGCGCGGTGTCACCTCACGTCTCGACTATCTGCAAAAGCTCGGCGTTGATGCCATCTGGATAACGCCGTTCTACGTCTCACCGCAGGTCGATAACGGCTACGATATTGCCAACTACACCGAGATCGACCCCTCTTACGGCACGATCGACGATTTTGACCAGCTGGTTGCCGAGGCGCATCAGCGCGGGATTCGCATCGTGCTGGACATGGTGCTCAACCACACCTCCACTCATCATGCGTGGTTTAAAGAGTCGCTGAAGAAAGAGAGCCCATACCGCCAGTTCTATATCTGGCGCGACGGCACGCCGGACACCCCGCCGAACAACTGGCGCTCGAAGTTTGGCGGCAACGCCTGGCAATGGGACGCGGCCAGCGGCCAGTACTATCTGCACCTGTACGCTACCGAACAGGCGGATCTCAACTGGGAAAATGAAACGGTACGCGCCGAGCTGAAAAAGGTCTGCGAGTTCTGGGCCGATCGCGGCGTTGATGGCCTGCGCCTCGACGTCATCAACGTCATTTCCAAAGACCAGAGCTTCCCGGATGACCATCAGGGCGACGGCCGCCGCTTCTATACCGACGGCCCGCGCGCCCACGAGTTCCTGCAGGAGTTCAGCCGTGATGTCTTTACACCGCGCGGCCTGATGACCGTTGGCGAAATGTCCTCGACCACGCTTGAAAACTGCCAGCAGTACGCCTCTCTCGACGGCAAAGAGCTGTCGATGACCTTTAACTTCCACCACCTGAAGGTGGACTACCCTGGCGGCGAGAAGTGGACGCTGGCGCGCCCGGACTTCGTGGCGCTGAAGTCGCTGTTCAGCCACTGGCAGCAGGGAATGCACAACCGCGCGTGGAACGCGCTGTTCTGGTGTAACCACGACCAGCCGCGCATCGTCTCGCGCTTTGGCGACGAAGGCGAACACCGCGTCACCGCGGCGAAGATGCTGGCGATGGTGCTGCACGGGATGCAGGGCACGCCGTACATCTATCAGGGTGAAGAGATTGGCATGACCAACCCGCACTTCACGACGATTGAGCAGTACCGCGACGTGGAGAGCCATAACATGTATAACGAACTGCTGGCGCAGGGGCGTGATGCCGACGAACTACTGGCGATCCTTGCCAGCAAATCCCGCGACAACAGCCGTACACCAATGCAGTGGGACGCTAGCCCTAATGCCGGTTTTACCAAAGGCAAACCGTGGATTGGCGTCAGCCATAACTATGCAGAGATCAACGCCGAACGCGCGCTGGCAGAGCCTGACTCGGTGTTTTACGCCTACCAGCAACTGATTGCGCTGCGTAAATCTGAACCGGTGCTGACCTGGGGCGACTATGAGGATCTGTTGCCTGAGCACCCGTCACTGTGGTGCTACCGCCGTCAGTGGCAGGGGCAAACGCTGCTGGTCGCCGCCAACCTCAGCGGCGAGCCGCAGGCCTGGGAGCCACCGGCTGGCTCCACCGACGGCGAGGTATTGATGAGCAACTACGATACCCCTGCAGGCATGACGCTGCGTCCGTTTGAAGCTATCTGGTGGCTTCAGCGTTAACCCTCCGGCCCGGTAGCGCCCTGCTGCCGGGCTTCTTCGCATCACGCTGTTTTTTGGTCCTTTTTTGGACACTTCTTGAGCAGAAAAATTTACATTACCCTCAGCGCCTGTCATCTGTACTCTTGCATTTTTACTTTGTTCTGAATCAATAAAAGCGCAAACATCTTTGATGCAAATCACTACATATAGAACTTAAAATGCGTCCCGGCCCAACATATGGTATTTATCGTCTATCATTGCAACAATGATAATCACCAAAAAGATAGACGATATGTGGATAACCTGGGCCGCACACGAGGGAAAGTATTGGTTAATGGAGTGATTACGCCAATCGTCGTTTTCCCGCCTCTGTGGATAACCTGTTCTTATAACGTACTTATAAAATTGGAGTGATCATGACACCGCATGTGATGAAACGAGATGGCTGTAAAGTGCCGTTCAAATCAGAGCGCATCAAAGAAGCAATTCTGCGTGCAGCTAAAGCAGCGGGAGTCGATGACGCAGACTATTGCGCCACCGTCGCAGCAATCGTTAGCCAACAAATGCAGGGCCAGGCGCAGGTTGATATCAACGTGATTCAGACCGCCGTTGAGAACCAGCTGATGTCCGGGCCGTACAAGCAGCTCGCGCGTGCCTATATTGAATATCGCCACGACCGCGACAGCCAGCGTGAGAAACGCGGTCGTCTGAACCAGGAAATTCGCGGCCTGGTTGAGCAGACCAACTCGGCGCTGCTGAACGAAAACGCCAACAAAGACAGTAAAGTGATCCCGACCCAGCGCGACCTGCTGGCCGGTATCGTCGCTAAGCACTACGCTCGCCAGCACCTGCTGCCGCACGACGTGGTGATGGCGCACGAGCGCGGTGTTATCCACTACCACGACCTCGACTACTCGCCGTTCTTCCCGATGTTCAACTGTATGCTGATCGACCTGAAAGGCATGCTGACTCAGGGCTTTAAGATGGGCAACGCGGAAATCGAGCCGCCAAAATCCATCTCTACCGCAACTGCGGTGACCGCGCAGATTATCGCGCAGGTAGCCAGCCACATTTACGGCGGCACCACCATCAACCGTATTGACGAAGTACTGGCGCCGTTCGTTGCTGCCAGCTTCAACAAGCATCGCCAAACCGCTGAAGAGTGGCAGATCCCGAACGCGGAAGAGTATGCCCGTTCTCGTACTGAGAAAGAGTGCTACGACGCATTCCAGTCGCTGGAGTATGAAGTCAACACGCTGCATACCGCCAACGGCCAGACCCCGTTCGTGACCTTTGGTTTCGGCCTCGGTACCAGCTGGGAATCCCGCCTGATTCAGCAGTCCATTCTGCGTAATCGTATTGCGGGCCTCGGCAAAAACCGCAAAACCGCGGTGTTCCCGAAACTGGTCTTCGCGATCCGTGATGGCCTTAACCACAAGCCGGGCGATGCCAACTACGACATCAAACAGCTGGCGCTGGAGTGCGCAAGCAAGCGCATGTACCCGGACATTCTCAACTACGATCAGGTGGTAAAAGTCACCGGTTCGTTTAAAACCCCAATGGGCTGCCGCAGCTTCCTCGGCGTGTGGGAAAACGAGGACGGCGAGCAGGTTCACGATGGCCGTAATAACCTCGGCGTTATCAGCCTCAACCTGCCGCGTATCGCGCTGGAAGCAAAAGGCGACGAAGCCGCGTTCTGGTCACTGCTGGACGAACGTCTGGTGCTGGCGCGTAAAGCGCTGATGACCCGCATCGCCCGTCTGGAAGGGGTGAAAGCCCGTGTGGCGCCAATCCTCTATATGGAAGGGGCCTGCGGCGTGCGTCTGAAAGCGGACGACGATGTTTCCGAAATCTTCAAAAACGGTCGTGCGTCTATCTCCCTGGGCTACATCGGCATCCACGAGACCATCAACGCGCTGTTCGGCAATAAGCATATGTACGACAGCGAAATGCTGCGTGAAAAAGGCGTGGCGATTGTTCAGCGTCTGCGCGACGCCGTTGACCAGTGGAAAGACGAAACCGGCTACGGCTTCAGCCTGTACAGCACGCCAAGCGAAAACCTGTGCGACCGCTTCTGCCGTCTGGACACCGCCGAGTTCGGCCTCGTTGAAGGCGTGACCGATAAAGGCTACTACACCAACAGCTTCCACCTCGACGTGGAGAAGAAGGTGAACCCGTACGACAAGATTGATTTTGAAGCGGCCTACCCGCCAATCGCCAACGGCGGCTTCATCTGCTACGGCGAATACCCGAACATTCAGCACAACCTGAAGGCGCTGGAAGACGTGTGGGATTACAGCTATCAGCACGTGCCGTATTACGGTACCAACACGCCAATCGACGAGTGCTACGAGTGCGGCTTTACCGGTGAGTTCGAGTGCACCAGCAAAGGCTTCACCTGCCCGAAATGCGGTAACCACGACGCTGCGCGCGTCTCCGTGACCCGCCGCGTCTGCGGCTACCTCGGCAGCCCGGACGCCCGTCCGTTCAACGCCGGTAAGCAGGAAGAAGTGAAGCGCCGCGTGAAGCACCTGGGTAACGGGCAGCTCGGTTAAGTTCGAGCGGTTTGCCCCCTCACCCTAACCCTCTCCCCTCAGGGGAGAGGGGATCGTTTTACCGCTCGCTGCACGACCGTATACCGGCCGAAAATCTGGAACGCGAACATGAATTACCATCAATACTACCCCGTCGACATCGTTAACGGCCCCGGCACCCGCTGCACGCTGTTTGTTTCTGGCTGCGTTCACGAATGCCCCGGCTGCTACAACAAGAGCACCTGGCGCGTGAACTCCGGCCAGCCGTTTACCGCCGAGATGGCCGACCGCATCATCGCCGACCTGAACGACACCCGTGTAAAACGCCAGGGGATTTCACTCTCCGGCGGCGACCCGCTGCACCCGCAAAACGTGCCGGAAATTCTCAAGCTGGTGCAGCGCATCCACGCCGAATGCCCCGGCAAAGATATCTGGGTCTGGACCGGCTACAAGATTGACGAACTCAACGCCGCACAGATGGAGGTCGTCGACCTTATCAACGTGCTGGTTGACGGTAAGTTTGTGCAGGACTTAAAAGACCCGGCGCTTATCTGGCGCGGCAGCAGTAATCAGGTGGTGCACCACCTACGTTAAGCGTTACAGTCGTTTATGTGCATCCTGATAAACGGCTGACCTTTCTCGTTTTCCCACCGCGATAACAAAAACAACCACAACGTCGTCGCGCACCTGATACACCAGCCGATACCCAGACGCTTTGAGCTTTATTTTGTAGCAGTCAGGAAATTCATGCAGCCTGGCAGAAGGCACTTGTGGGTGCTGCAGCACCTTTGCCAGACGGCTTTTAAACTGTGCTTTTACCGTTTCACCGAGCTTGTGCCACTCCCGGAGCGCACGGGGATCAAACGCCAGCTCATAGGTCATCCAGACTAACCTTGATGCCCTTCTCCGGATTAGCCAGACGCTCCCGAACGCTTTGCAGTAGCGCCTCTTCGCTATCGCTAATGGTCACCGTTTTTACCGGCATGCGCCCATTTTCGGCCACGTACTGAAAGAGAAGCCGGACGGCTTCGGTTGGCGTGATATCGAGTTTTTCCAGCACGGCATAAGCCTCTTTTTTGAGATTATCGTCCAGTCGGACGTTGAGCGTGGCCATTATGCCTCCAGAAAGCGTAAAGATGTAATGCATTATAGCATTACACTTGAATTACATTACATTCTGGATAACGCCTCTCAAAACCGGCTGACGCACTCCATCGCTACCGCTTTAAACTCATCAAAGCTGCGGGTTGCAGAGAGGCGCGTCATGGCGCGTTCGCGCAGGAAGGTGACGAAAATATCGTAGATAGCCATCGCCTCTTCATACTCGCTTTTGCTAATTGCCAGCAGGAAGATGATGTGGGCGGTTTCGTCGCCCCAGGCGATGCCCTGAGGGGCAATGACGGTGTAGACCACGGTTTTTTGCGCCAGCAGCCCGAGGGCGTGCGGCAATGCAATGCCATCGCCGAGCATGGTGCTGACAATGGCTTCACGCTCCACCACCGAAGCGTGGAATGCTTCGTCGACAAACCCTTCCTGCTCAAGCTGCTGGCAGAGTTCGGCAAACAGCGTCTGTTGGTCCATCGGGCCGTCGATAACCCGAAAATGGGCGGCGTCGAAGAATTTGTTCAGCATCCACGGGCGGGTGCGGTCGACCAGCACCAGCTTGCCAATCTGGTCCAGCTGGTAGTCCGTAGGGAACGGTGAAATGGTGACGACCGGCTTCTCTTTTTCGCTGATGCGCACCGTGGAAATGACAAAATCTTCGCTCACGCTTTCCAGCTGTTCGTACTCACGTTGGGATAGAGTGGCGGCAATCTCCACCTGCGGGTATTTGCGCTGCAAAATGGCTTCAATCACCCGCACCATGGCGTTACCGGCATCGCATACCAGCAGCACCTTTGGCTGGCGCTGGTAGCCGATATTGTAGTGGCGCTCTAACCCCACGCCGATGTGCAGCACCAGAAAACCGATTTCGTTTTCGCTGATGGTGTAGGGGGTATATTTCCCCCAGCTTGAAACCGCCGCCAGCGTCATATCCCACGCCATCGGGTAGTGCTGCTTGATGTTATCGAGCAACGGGTTGGGGATCATAATCTGGTAGCGCACGCGGGTGATCATGGTCTTAATGTGGGTCAGCAGGTCCGCGTGCAGCTGCGCGTCATCCAGCAGGTTGTAGTTATACTGCTGGTTGATATAGCGCAGGATGTAGTTCACCAGCGCTTCGTCATCGTCGGCGCTGATGGTTTCCGGGTCGACGTCCTGAACCTGCCGCGCAGCAAGATGCACGCACAGCCAGGCTTCTTCGGCCTGAGAGAACGGTTTTCCGGTGAGCTTTTGCAGCGCGCTGGCCACGTCATGAGCGACATCACGCACGTTCTGCGCGACCTCTTCGGCGCTGAAATCCGCCAGCGGATAGCCGTCACTTACGCGGCGTGCGACGACCGCACCGTACAGGCAGATAAAGCGCTCCCCGACATCGGTCAGGCGCACATGATGACGCACCAGCGTCTCTTCCAGCACGGCCTCCAGCGTGGCTGGCACGCTGTCATCAAACGCTTCCTGGCGGATCATCGGATTGAGCGGTCCCTGCTGGCTTAACTCCCACAGCAGGTCGGTCAGACAGGCGCGAATCGACACTTCGCTGCCAAACAGCTTCATGCCATGGCGCGGGCGCGTTTCGAGCGTCAGCTGATAGCGCTGAAAGCGCTCGCGCACCTCTACCATATCGCCCTGCAGCGTCGCGCGGCTGACAAACCATTCATCGGCGAGATCCTCAAGCTTGATAGAGAACGCCGACGTCAGAAAACGCACCAGCAGAAAGTGAATGCGATCCTGCGCGGTGCGGGGAATGTGCTGCGGTTTAGGCGCTGTCTCTTCCAGCGTCTGATAGCGAGAAGGATCGTCAATCTTCAGCTGATAACCGCTGCCGCGAGCCAGCACAAACTGTGCGCCATAGTTCATCAGCAGCTCATTCAGTGCCGTGATATCGGCGCGCACGGTACGGGTCGAAACCGACAAGCGCTGCGCCAGTTCATCCTGCGGCAGCGTTTCGTTTTGCAGCAGAGTAAAGAGTTGCGCTAAACGTTGATTGGGAAATCTCACGTCGGTTCCTTCCTGTTACGGCTTAAGGGGTGGCAGAAATCACCATCTGGGATGGGCTGCCAACCGGGGTGTAGTCCGGGGAGAACGTCAGTTTTCCGTCCTTCGGCGCGACGCTAAAGCGGGTGATATTGTCGCTACGCTGATTCATCACATAGAGCCAGTGCCCTTGCTTATCCAGCGTTAACGTTCGCGGATAGTCGCCACGCGTCCAGATGTCATCCTGATGTTTCAGGCTGCCATCGGCCATCACGGTAAAGTGGGCGATACTGTTGTGTAAGCGGTTAGCGACGTACAGCTGCTTGCCGTCCTGGCTTAATACCAGACCGGCGGCAAAGCTGGTGCCTTTGTACTCTTTTGGTAAGGCAGAGACCGTTTTCCCTTCGCGCAGCAGTCCGCTCTGTTTATCGAGGTGATAAAAGGTCAGCGTGGAAGCTTCTTCGTTAATCAACCATAATCCATTCCCGGCAGGGGTGAAGACAAAATGTCGCGGCCCCGCCCCGGCGGACGATGCGGCGATAAACGGCGGGTCGTTCGGCGTCAGCTTGCCGCTGGAGCTGTCCATCCGGTACTGATAGATGCGGTCGAGCCCCAGATCGGTGGAGAAGACAAACTGCCCGCTCGGATCGGCCGAGATCATATGGGCATGCGGGCCGTTATGATCGCTGACCGCAAAGCTGCCTTCTGCCGCCGCAGCCGGTCGCGCTGCGCCAGCGGGGCCTTGATCCTGATGCACATCTACCGCCTCACCCAGGCTGCCGTCCTCTTTCACTGGCAATACAGCAATTGAGCCACTCACGTAGTTGGCGACCAGCAGATGGCGGCCATCTGGCGTCAGCGAGAGATAGACCGGCCCCGCGCCACCGGAAGCTACCTGATTCAGCTCGCTGAGCTCACCGCTCGCGGCAATGCGCCACGCCTGCACCACACCTTTTTCTACTTCGCTGGCGGCGTACAGGGTTTTGCCATCCTGGCTGACGGTCAGCTGCGCGACGTTCGGCAGCGCACTGACGAGCGCTTTATCGCGCAGCTCGCCGGTTTTGCCATCGACGGTAAAACGGTACAGACCTTCGCCGTTAGGGTTGTAGGTTCCCACCCAGGCGTACTGGGTTTGCGCGGCGGCGCTGGCGGCAAGCAGAGGGAGTGAAGCAACAAGCAGGTGACGAGCGGTTTGCATAGTGACTCCTTGATGGTTCGGTGGGGGTTTTTCCCCTCACCCTAACCCTCTCCCCAAAGGGGCGAGGGGACCGTTCGGCACGTTTACGCACGAGCGGCGCAAAAGGCACGATAGGTTTTCTCCCTCTCCCCAAAGGGGCGAGGGGACCGTTCGGCGCGTTTACGCACGTTCGGCGCAAAAGGCACGGTAGGTTTTCTCCCTCTCCCCTATGGGGAGAGGGCCGGGGTGAGGGGGCTAATCGCACTACTTAACAAGCTGTTTCGTCATATCCAGCAGCTGACGCACATCCGCCGGACGCGTATTCCCGCTCGCCTTATCAATAATCGAGCTATAAATATGGGGGATAATTTTGCTAACTCCAGCATCCAGCGCAATTTTCAGGATTTCACCGTAGTTGTCGAGGTCAATGCCGCCAGTTGGCTCCAGCCAGAAATCATGGCGCGCGCAGGCTTCGGCTACCACAACAAACTCATCGCGATGCTTCAGGCCACCCATCGGGAAGTATTTAATCGAGCTACCGCCCATATCTTTCAGCAGGGCAATCGCCGTTTCCAGCGGCACAATGCCGTCCGGCGCGTTGCTGGACAGCGGGCCGGTGGAGATTTTGACCATGCCGACGGTGCCGGTTGGCGACACCAGACCGTTGACCACGGTCTCGTTCTGCCCCAGCAGCGCACGGCTGGTGCCGACGCCGGTGAAGACCTGATTTACGTGCTGTGGCTGAACCTGGCGGGAAATTTCGCTGACCATCGCCGACTGGTTCGGGTCGCCTGCGCCCAGGCCAACAGACAGCGCGTTATCAATCAGCTTTGCGTATTCACGCATATCGGCCACCGCGCTGGCGATGTCCGGATAGTTTTTGGAGAGCACGCCCACCAGCACATGACCTTCCGCCGCTTCATAAATCTCGCTGGCGTTCTGCTTGCTGCCTGCCAGAACGTTCAGGCAGACGCGGTCACGGTAAAAGTTTGGGGTCAGTTTCATGCTTTTTTCTCCTGGTTTAAGACTTCAGCAATACGACGGGAGACAATCTCCAGTTGCTGCGCATCCACGCTGCGGACATCGGCTTCGATAATGCCTTCGTTGGCCTTGTAGCCGCGGAAGTAAATGGCGTATTCGCCCTGCTTCAGCGCCGCCACCAGGTCGCCGGTGTGGACGCCGGTCACGGCTTCATCAAATTTAATCTCGGCGCGCGCAATGTCGCGGCCCGCGCTGTCCCACACCACGCGGGCGGTCACGCCGTTGAGCGTATTAAGCTGATTGATGAACGGGGTCATTTTCGCCACCATCTCTTCGCCGCTCTCTTTGGTCGCCGTCAGGTAATGTTCAATGGCGCAGGTCAGGCCAAGAATGCCCTCTTTGCCCACCTTCATCGCACGACCAATGCCGTTAGACTGACGTTTGACCCACTCCACATACTGGGTTTTACCGATCACCAGCCCGCTGGTTGGCCCTTCAATGGCCTTCGCGCCGCTGTAGATAACGAGGTCTGCGCCCGCGCGGTAGTAGGCCTGTAAATCTTCTTCCGCCGCCGCATCAACAATCAGCGGCAGGTTGTGGCTACGCGCGACCGCCGCGGCCTGCGCCACGTTGAGCATGCTTTTCTGCACGCAGTGGTGGGATTTAATGTACAGAATGGCTGCGGTACGCGGGGTGATAGCTGCCGCCAGCTGGTCGGCAGAGCATTCGTTGGCGTAGCCCGCTTCCACCAGCTTGCCGCCGCCCAGCGCCACCATGGTGCCGACCGGTGCGCCGAAGTTGACGTTGTGGCCTTTCGGCAGCACGATTTCGTTGTTTTCAATCGGGGTGACGTGCAGGTTTTCCAGCAGCCAGTCGCTGTCTTTTACCAGCACCGCCGCCACCGACTGCGCAATCCCGGCGGAGGCGCAGGAGACAACGGTCGCTCCTTCTACATCCAGCAGCTTCGCAATGTAGGCACCGGTTTTATTCACCAGGTCTTTCATCTCGAAGTACTGGTTCATGCCCGCCATCGCGGCTTCCACCACTTCCGGGCGCGGCGTAGAAACGCCAAGAATCGTCATACGGCCGGAGGTGTTAATCACCTGTTTTAAATCGTATTTCTCAAAAATCGAAGGCATTTTCCGCACTCCCTTGTTCGGTCAGATAGCCCTTGCCCGCGCGGATCGCGGCAAGCGGCAGCAAAATCTTGTCAGCCTGAAGGCTCTCTTTTTCCGCATCCACCAGCACCGTTGGGGTCTGGGCAACGGTAAACAGCGTCAGGTCTGCGTCATAGCCCACCGCCAGTTGCCCTTTACGAGTCAGGCGCAGGCCGTCGGCGGCATGGGCGGTGACGCAGTCAATAACCTGCGGCAGCGACATACCGATGGCGAGGAACTTCGACATCACCAGCGCCAGCGAACGCACCGGGCCGTCGATACGGTTACGGCAGTAGATATCGGAGCTGATGGTGTGCGGCAGAATGCCCATCGCAATCGCCCTGCGGGCCACTTCAAAGCTGAAGCTGGCGGTGCCATGGCCGACGTCGAGGCGCACGCCGCGCTTTAAGGCACGCACGATGGAGCCGCGCAGTTCGCCTTCCGGCGTCAGAATGCGGTTTGGTTTACCGTTGTAGCAGTGGGTGATGATGTCGCCGGAGCTCAGCAGCTCGGCAATTTCATCGAGGTTTGGCGGGTTGTTGCCAATGTGCACCATTAATGGCAGGTCGCCGTTTTCTTTCTGGATGGCTTTACCACGCTCCAGCGGCGTAATGCCGTTTTCGCCGACCACGCTGCTGCTCATGCGCGCTTTCAGGCCAACGATAAAGTCCGGGTGGCGCGCCACCGCCTGCTTCACCGCTTCCGCATCGATATTGGCCATATTGGCCAGTTCGTTCTGGGCAATCAGCCCGACGCGGGAGATGTTGAGCAGCGCATAGACCTCGGTCGCGGCTTTGCGGGTCAACTGGTAGAAATCATCCACGTCGTCGGCCCCGGTGCTGCCAGCATCAATCACGGTGGTGACACCGGTGGCGATACCGACGCTGTCTGGTTCATCGTGATAAATCGGTGAATTCGGGTAGCAGTGGACGTGGGAGTCAATCCAGCCAGCGCTGGCGTAGTATTTGCCGTCAAGGTCGATGGTTTTCAGGGCAGGCGCGCTAATCTCGCCCAGCGCCGCGATTGAACCGTCCTTGATGGCGATATCAGTCAGGGTATCGTCGACGAGGCGCGCACGGCGCAGGAGTAAATCAAACATATCTCTCTCCTGTTGGAATGGGGGCGTGTAGGCCTGATAAGCGCAGCGCCATCAGGCGGCGTTGCCGGATGGCGGCTACGCCTTATCCGGCCTACAACGAAACGCTATCAGCTAATAGCCACCGGGAAGATGGAGCCCAGCAGCATCGCGCCGAGAATGGCGCCGCCGGTAATCGGCTTCTGCCAGACATAGAAAATCAGCGCGCCAATCAGCGAGCCTACGCCGATGGGAATCGAAGCGGTCATGGCGCTGAGGATAATCAACGGGCCGAGGAAGCGACCGGAGGCGTTACCCGCGCCCATCATCACGTCGGCCCCGTAGGTGGAGTCGCTCTGATTGATGGTGAACTTACGCGCCAGGATGATGATGTAGCCAATCGCCAGACCAATCACCAGCCCGGTAATCAGGGAGGCGATAAAGTTGGTCACCGGGAACATGATGCCCGCGCCCAGCAGCAGCGCTGGAACGCCGAGGCCAACCCCGGTCTGGATAGCGCCGCCGATGTCCAGAATCCCCACCAGCGAACCTTCGATGATACGGGCGAACAGGAAGCTCGCGCCGAACGCGGCAACGGCACCGTAAGCCCCGGTATCAATCCCGGCTTTCAGCATCGCCACGAAGGCCACTTCGTTGAAAGCGCCGATGCCGTAGAGGTAGTACATATGCGTCCCGGCGAACACGCCGGAGGAGAGCAGACCAACGAAGATCGGGAACGACCAGTCGGCATACCAAAAACCTTTATTTTGTTCCATGTCAGGCTCCCGTTATTTGCCGCTGATTGAGCTGTGGATCAGATCCAGCCAGTTCGGTACGGTCAGGTGGAAGGATTCAATCATCTTCATGTCGAAGCCGCGGAAGAAGGCGCTCAGGACAAACAGTGCAACGATAGCGCCCATCATCACTTTGGTGACGCGATGCCAGCCGCTCTCTTCTACACCTTTACCAATCAGAATACCCAGTACCAGGCCCGGTACGGCGTTACCCATAATCAGCTGCGCTGCGCCGCCGAAGATGGTGGCCCAGAAGCCTGATTTTTTACCGGCATCAATCGCCGCCAGCCAGAAGATAACCGGCATCACGGTGTTCACCAGCAGGTTGGCTGCCGGAACCAGTACCTTAACGGCAGTGACCTGCAACGCCTGCGGTACGGAAGAGGCCGTCAGGTTAAGGAAGGCCACCACAATCATGCCGATGATGCCGCAGGCAATCGCCATTTTACGTGGGTCATGCAGCGTCTCACCGACATTGCGATTTTTCACCATCAGTGCCGCCGCGCCCCAGTTCGGGATAATGCGGTGGTCAACGTCCTGGGTGAAGGAACCTGCTGCGACGGAAGAAGCCCAGGCGTTAAAGAAGAAGCCAAGGCCAAAGGAGAAGTGGGAAGCCGGATCGCCTTCGCAGGAGTTCAGCTCGCCCAACGTACGAAACGCCCCCATCCCCTGCGTGGTGGGCGCGTGAAACATGCGTGCCGCTCCGGCGCCCACGCCGACGCCAACCAGGCCGCCGATAATGAGCGATTTTATTAAAATTATCAGGAACATAGTCTGACCCTTTGGTGAAAATCAGGTGTGCGTGACGAAATCCACTTTATCGATATCAATGGCGGTCACGTTGACGGTCACGTCCAGCTCCACGCTGTACGCTCGTCGTTCACGGCGTAAAAAGAAGAATAAGAACGCCTCTTTTCGTACCGCTTCGCGCGCATGAACAACCTGCACATCCTGTGGCTCAATACGCAGTAAGATGCGCGATGATGTTTTCATCACCGCTGCCTGCACGTGGTTCAGGGCATCGGCGAACGCCCGTGTTTTGCTTTCGCCTTTGCCCGTGACCCTCACCGTGGTGGTGAATTGCTCTTTCATACTCAAGCGCCGTACTTCTTCTTCCAGGCCTCTACCAGGCGTTCGCCCAGCTCTTCTTTATCCATAAAGCCGAAGCCCAGCACGTTGCAGCCTTCGTTGATAGCGGTGACGCCCTCTTCCACCGAACGCATGCCGTATTTCGCTTTGTAGCCATATTTGGTCTGCGCGGTGATAGCACCCGCACCGCCGCTGCCGCAGAAGGAGATACCGAAGGTCGCGTTCTCGGCCTTCATCATGTCGCCCAGCTTCATGTCGGCGGCAACGCCCGGTACCACAACTGCACGAGCACCGGCTTTTTCCGCGCCAGCGGCAACTTTTTGTCCTTTACCCAGGCGGTCGCCAATTACTACGGTGATCTGTTCCATTTGTTGCTCCTTACAGGTTGTCTTTTGCTACTTCGAAGTGAACGGAGAGCAGCCAGGCCTCTTCATCAGGCAGGTTGCCGAACGCCGCGACCACTTCGCGGGCAAGCATCATTGAATCGTCAGAAATCTCTTCAAACAGGCTTTCATCCACTTCCGGCAGCGGCTCGCCGCTGATGGACCGGTGGGCCATGGCCCGCACGTGGGAGGTCAGCATTTGCTCCTGCACGTCGTTAGGGGTGATACCGCGGCGGCGTAACAGTGCGAACACCTGCTGCAACATCTTGTCGGCCAACCGTTCGGTCTGTAGCGCCTGCTCCCCTGCGTCGTGTATTACCGCTCCGTTATTCACTCGTGATACCCCGCTAATGTCTCTGGGGATAAACCTACCGCCGGGGGATGGGAGTTTGTAGCGAGTTGTTTTCCACTTCGAAGTGGAAAGGTAGACGGCTTGAGTGATCGGATTCACATATTCGCCACGAAAGTAACGATTTCGATATATTCTCGTGATGAATATCACGTCTGAGGGACAAGGTCATTGGAAAGGCGAATGGCAAAACGAAGGTGAAAAGTGTGATATCGGTGAAGTTTTCGGGGGAGAAAGACGGAAGGCGTCAAGGCGACACCTTCCGGAGATAGGGTTAGCGGAACTTCTTGTGGTTCTCGTTGCGGGTGGTTTTGAAAGCTTCCGCGGCGGCCTGGGCTTCTTTCACTTTGCCCTCGTTCGCCAGCTTCAGCGCACCATCAATCTGACCAATCAGCGTATCCATACCATGACGATAGTCTTTCATTTCTGCGCTGTCAGCCGCTTTGCCTTCCAGCTTCGGCGGGGTCTCTTTTTTAGCGTCTTCCGCCGCGGTACGCATCTTCGTCAGCGCCGCTTTCAGCTCACCCGCGTCGGTGGTCTTCTGCACGACCTGCAGATTTTCCGCCAGGGTGTCCATATCTTCGCCCAGATCGGCGAAGGCAGAAGCCGAACCCAGCGCCAGCGCGGAGACCGCCAGCATCGCTACCAGTTTTTTACGCATTGCTCACTTCCTTTTTATTATTTAAGCGAACGGGCGCAGCAGGATGCGCCCAATACGTGATTACTGCCCGGCGATTTTCATCTCCGGAAGCAGTACGGAACCACATTGAATATTACTGCGTGTCTCAATATCGTCGGCGATGGTGACCATATTGCGCCACATGTCTTTCAGGTTGCCAGCGATGGTGATTTCACTCACCGGATACTGAATTTCGCCATTCTCAACCCAGAAGCCGGATGCACCGCGAGAGTAGTCGCCGGTGATGCCGCTAACACCCTGCCCCATCAGTTCAGTCACGACAAGACCCGTGCCCATCTCTTTAAGCAACTTTTCAAAACTCAGGCCGCGACCGGCAATGCGCCAGTTGTGGATACCGCCCGCGTGACCGGTGCTCTTCAGGCCCAGCTTACGCGCGGAGTAGTTAGTCAGCAGCCACTGGGTCAGCACGCCGTCTTTAATGATGTCGCGACGCTCGGTGCGCACGCCTTCGCCGTCAAACGGCGTGGAGGCCAGCCCTTTCAGCAGGTGCGGGTGCTCTTCAATGGTCAGCCACTCAGGCAAAATTTGCTTGCCGAGGGAGTCCAGCAGGAAGGTGGATTTACGGTAAACCGAACCACCCGCAATCGCGCCCACCATGTGACCAAAAAGCCCGGTTGCCACTTCATTCGCGAAAATCACCGGCGCTTTCATGGTGGAGAGCTTGCGCGGCTCCAGGCGAGACAGGGTGCGACGCGCACACTCTTCACCGACCCATTCCGGGGATTTCAGATCGCCCAGCGCGCGGCCGATGGTATAAGCGTAGTCACGCTCCATGTCGCCGTTCACTTCGGCAATCACGCAGCTGGACAGGGAATGACGGGTTGAGCAGTAGCTTTGCAGCATGCCGTGGCTGTTGCCAAAGACTTTAATGCCGTAGTGGCTGTTGAAGCTGCCGCCTTCGGTATTGGTAATACGTTTATCGGCCTTCAGGGAAGCCTGCTCGGCGCGGGCCGCCATTTCGATGGCTTCATCCGGGGAGACTTCCGCCGGGTGGAACAGGTCAAGATCCGGAGCTTCAAAGGCCAGCAGCTCTTTGTCTGCCACGCCTGCACACGGGTCCGGCGAGGTGTAGCGTGCGATGTCTAACGCCGCCTGTACGGTACGGGCGATAGCATCCGGGCTCAGGTCGGTGGACGACGCGCTGCCTTTACGGTTCTGGTGATAGACGGTGATCCCCAGCGCCCCGTCGCTATTGAATTCGACGTTTTCGACTTCACCATAACGGGTGCTTACGCCGATGCCGGTGGTCTTGCTGACCGCCACTTCCGCGCCGTCTGATTGAGTGGCTGCCAGTTCCAGCGCCATAGAGACCGCTTTTTCCAGCGCAATACGTTGTTGTGCAACTTGTGTGATCACTTTCATCGTCTAAGCCATAATCTGAGGTAAAGTTAAATGAAGTCTAACAGAGAACCCTTTCTCAGTATGCGCTCAAGCTGTTAGTATTAGCCTCTTTTTTAAGGAGCCTGAAATGACAAAGCAGCCCGAAGACTGGCTCGACGACGTCCCCGGTGATGATATCGAAGACGAAGATGATGAAATTATCTGGGTCAGCAAGAGTGAAATTAAACGTGATGCCGAAGAGCTGAAGAAGCTTGGGGTAGAACTGGTTGAGCTCGGTAAGAACGCGCTGGATAAAATCCCGCTGGACGCAGACCTGCGCGCCGCCATTGAACTGGCACAGCGTATTAAGATGGAAGGCCGCCGCCGCCAGCTGCAGCTGATTGGTAAAATGCTGCGTCAGCGTGACGTAGAACCTTTCCGTCAGGCGCTGGATAAGCTGAAAAACCGCCACAACCAGCAGGTTGTTGTTTTCCATAAACTGGAACAACTGCGTGACCGTATGGTTGACGGTAGCGATGAAGCTATCGAAGAAGTGATGAACCTGTGGCCTGACGCCGACCGTCAGCAGCTGCGTTCACTGGTGCGTAACGCCAGGAAAGAAAAAGCCGGTAACAAACCGCCAAAGTCTTCCCGCCAGATCTTCCAGTATCTGCGCGAGCTGTCCGAACACCAGGACTAAGCTTCAAGAAAATGCCCTCTTCGTGAGGGTATTTTTTTATCTGCGTGAGACCGCCTGATGGCGCTACGCTTATCAGGCCTACAATTGGCTCCGAATGTAGGCCGGGTAAGGCGCTTACGCCGCCATCCGGCAATGATGCCTCGTTATGCCATCACAATCCGGCACAAATCATCGTTGAAACGCTGGTACTGCGCCTCGTCAATCGGCTGCGGGTAGCTCAGCACTATCAGCTCATGATCGGCGATGCCCGCATGATAGGTCGGGTGCGCATGCGGCCACGGGTTGGCGAAGAATCCCATGCTTTCATAGAAACGCAGGCGTTTGTGGGCAACCTCGGTGGTCAACGGGTCGATTTCCAGAATCGTTTTCGGCGCACGTTCAAGGATTTGCCCCAGCAGACGTTTGCCGTACCCCTGCGAACGCAGGCTGCTGTCGACGGCCAGATGTTCAATATAGACGTAGCCGTCGAACGCCCAGCATCCGCTCATGCCAATAAACTGCTCGCCATCGAACCACGCTTCCAGCGCGTAGTGCGGGGAGTTGAGCGCGCGCTGCTTAGCGGGGAGTTCGCGCTGTTCGTGCCAGGGAAAGGCGTGGGTGTAAAGGGTATCGAGTGGGGGGAATAGGACGGAGTCGGTTGAGGTGATTTTTTTAGCGGTAAGCATTTTTGGGTTCCGGGGAAAGGGCTAGATCGAGCGAGCTCCCCTCACCCCGGCCCTCTCCCCAAAGGGGCGAGGGAGAAAACCAACCGTGCTAGCGGCTCGATCGGTCCCCTCTCCCCCGTGGGGAGAGGGTTAGGGTGAGGGGCAACCCGCTCAGCGCAACATCAGCGAATTACTCCTGCTGCGCTTTCTTCGCCAGCCCGTCGAGCAGCTTCTGATGAATGCCGCCGAAGCCGCCGTTACTCATCACCAGAATATGGTCGCCGGGCTCGGCGCTCTTCACAATCATATCGGCCAGCGCATCTACGTCAGCGCTCCAGTGCGCGGGCTGCACGCAGGCTTCTGCCACTTCCGCAACCTGCCACGGAATATGCTGCGGCTGTAGCAGGAACACTTCGTCGGCGCGGCCCAGAGACGGCGCCAGGTCGTCTTTGCAGACGCCCATTTTCATGGTGTTCGAACGCGGCTCCAGCACGGCAATGATTTTCGCCGTGCCGCCAACTTTGCCGCGCAGCGCCTGCAGCGTCGCGAGGATAGCCGTTGGGTGGTGCGCGAAGTCGTCATAAACGCAAACGCCGTTAGCTTCACCACGAAGCTCCAGACGACGGCGGGCGTTGATAAAGCTGCCCAGCGCGTTGGCGGCATCGGCTGGCGTCACACCGACATGACGCGCGGCGGCAATCGCCATCAGGCCGTTATGCATGTTGTGTTCGCCGACCAGGCCCCACTTCACTTCACCGACTTTTTCACCGTCGAGCAGTACTTCCCACTCGGAGGCGTCGGTATTGAGTTTTTTCGCCTGCCAGTGGCCCTGTTCGCCCACCAGCTCCTGCTCGCTCCAGCAGCCCATCGCCATCACCTGTTTCAGGTTGGCGTCGTTTTCCGGCAGGATGATACGGCCCTGGCCCGGAACGATGCGCACCAGATGGTGGAACTGTTTCTGGATAGCTTTCAGATCGTCGAAGATGTCCGCGTGATCGAACTCAAGGTTGTTGAGGATCAGCGTACGCGGGCAGTAATGCACGAATTTGGAACGCTTATCGAAGAAGGCACAGTCGTATTCATCGGCTTCAATCACGAAGAACGGGCTGTCGCCCAGACGCGCGGAAACCTCGAAGTTACCCGGTACGCCGCCGATCACGAAGCCCGGCTTGTAGCCGCACTCTTCGAGGATCCAGGTCGCCATACCGGCGGTGGTGGTTTTGCCGTGGGTACCGGCAACCGCCACAACCCAGCGATCGCGCAGCACGAAGTCGTGCAGCCACTGCGGGCCGGACATATACGGAATGTTCTTCTCCAGCACCGCTTCCACACACGGGTTGCCGCGCGTCATGGCGTTGCCGATGATCACCAGATCCGGCTGCGGGTCGAGCTGACTTGCGTCATAACCCTGAATTAAATCAATGCCTTGCTTTTCAAGCAGCGTGCTCATCGGGGGATACACATTGGCATCCGAACCCGTGACCTCGTGACCCAGCGAACGAGCCAGCATCGCCAGACCGCCCATGAAGGTGCCACAAATACCCAAAATATGAATGCGCATACGTCACTATCCTTTTTTTATCTGCCCCGCATTTTACCCATATGTTTGCCGGCAGAGAAATGCATTTAAGGATATTCCGTAGTTTGCTGGCGCGATTCACCAGTGCGAATTTTTTTTATTCTTTGTTAAGATTGTTGCAGTCGTTTTACTCAACATCCACTGTCAGGGAAAGTGTTATGAAAACGTTAGGTGAATTTATTGTCGAAAAGCAGCACGAGTTCTCTCATGCTACCGGTGAGCTCACTGCTTTGTTGTCGGCAATAAAGTTAGGTGCCAAGATCATCCACCGCGATATCAATAAGGCCGGCCTGGTCGATATCCTGGGTGCCAGCGGCGCAGAAAACGTACAGGGAGAAGTACAACAAAAGCTCGATTTGTTCGCAAACGAGAAGCTGAAAGCCGCACTGCGCGCCCGTGACATCGTCGCCGGTATCGCCTCCGAAGAAGAAGACGAAATTGTCGTATTCGACGGCTGCGAACACGCGAAGTATGTGGTCCTGATGGACCCGCTGGATGGCTCATCTAATATCGACGTTAACGTCTCTGTCGGTACTATCTTCTCTATCTACCGCCGCGTAACCCCAGTGGGCACGCCGGTCACCGAAGAAGATTTCCTGCAGCCGGGCAACCGCCAGGTCGCCGCGGGCTATGTGGTTTACGGCTCCTCCACCATGCTGGTGTACACCACCGGTTGCGGCGTACACGCCTTTACCTACGACCCGTCTCTGGGCGTGTTCTGCCTGTGTCAGGAGCGTATGCGCTTCCCTGAGCGCGGTACCACCTACTCCATCAACGAAGGTAACTACATCAAGTTCCCGAACGGGGTGAAGAAGTACATCAAGTTCTGCCAGGAAGAAGATAAGTCCACGCAGCGCCCGTACACCTCACGCTACATCGGTTCTCTGGTTGCCGATTTCCACCGCAACCTGCTGAAAGGCGGGATCTACCTGTACCCAAGCACTGCCAGCCACCCGGATGGGAAGCTGCGTCTGCTGTATGAGTGCAACCCAATGGCGTTCCTCGCGGAACAGGCCGGCGGTAAGGCCAGCGACGGGAAAGAGCGTATTCTGGATATCGTGCCGGAAACCCTGCACCAGCGTCGTTCGTTCTTCGTGGGTAACGACCATATGGTTGAGGACGTTGAGCGTTTGATTCGCGAGTTCCCGGACGCGTAATCGCAGTACCCCGGCCTACATACGTAGTAGGCCGGGTAAGCTCAGGGTATGAACCGGAAACATAGGTAACACTTTAGACCGGATACATGGGTAACAGTTATAACTGGCATAGAAGAGGAGACTCGCTATGCCCTGGACT
>NZ_JBKHUI010000020.1:0-93558 GCF_046569695.1 Kluyvera sp. 142486 | reverse complement strand
TCAGAAGTGAAACGCCGTAGCGCCGATGGTAGTGTGGGGTCTCCCCATGCGAGAGTAGGGAACTGCCAGGCATCAATTTAGTGAAGAAGCCCATCTTGACGGATGGGCTTTTTTGCGTGTGTGGAAAATGAAAGTGGTGTGAAAATCCCGGGGTCGTACATGCGTTCGCCCGGGCTAAAGGCGGGGATAGTGTGTACGATAATGCACAAAACCGTAGCCCGGACGAGGCGTTTACGCCGACTCCGGGGGCTCATTGCCGGATGACAACATAAACGCTTTATTCGACCTATCCTCTCTCTTGTTCCTCTCTCATCGCGACTGAAGTTACTCCTAAATCGTGATCTTGCTAATGAAAAATGTGACATTTGTCACCAATTTTTATATAACAATTATATAACATTTCATTTACTAAAATATCTGCCTGCGTAACGTGTTACGCCCGGTTAAGGCAGGAGATCGCTTTTGGCAGGAGTTAACAAATGGCTGTAACCAGTGTAACCCCAGAAGGGACGCTTACCGGCAGCGATACTCGCCGTCGTATCATGGCAATTGTCGGGGCATCATCGGGGAACCTCGTTGAATGGTTTGACTTTTATGTCTACTCGTTCTGTTCTCTGTATTTTGCTCATATCTTCTTTCCATCCGGAAATACAACTACCCAGCTACTACAAACCGCAGGTGTCTTTGCCGCAGGTTTTCTGATGCGCCCTATCGGCGGATGGCTGTTTGGCCGCATCGCTGACCGTCGCGGACGTAAAGTTTCAATGCTTATTTCCGTCTGTATGATGTGCTTTGGATCGCTGGTGATCGCCTGCCTGCCGGGCTATAGCGTGATTGGCACCTGGGCTCCGGCGCTACTGCTGTTGGCTCGTCTATTCCAGGGGCTTTCCGTCGGTGGAGAGTACGGGACAAGTGCAACCTATATGAGTGAAGTGGCGGTTGAAGGGCGCAAAGGCTTCTATGCGTCATTCCAGTACGTCACCTTAATCGGCGGCCAACTGTTGGCGGTACTGGTCGTTGTTATCCTGCAAAACGTAATGGACAGTGAGAGCCTGCACGCATGGGGATGGCGTATACCATTCGCTATGGGCGCTGTGCTGGCGATTGTTGCGCTGTGGCTGCGTCGCCAACTGGATGAAACATCACAGAAAGAGACGCGTACGCTAAAAGAGGCGGGTTCCTTCAAAGGGCTATGGCGTAACCGTCGGGCCTTCGTGATGGTGTTGGGCTTTACTGCGGCAGGGTCGTTAAGCTTCTATACCTTCACCACCTATATGCAGAAGTATCTGGTCAATACCGCAGGTATGAGTGCGAACCTCGCCAGCGTGATTATGACGGCGGCGCTGTTTGTTTACATGCTGGTACAGCCGTTCTTTGGCCTGCTGTCGGACAAAGTCGGTCGCCGTACCTCAATGCTCTGCTTTGGCGCACTGGCAACGTTGTTTACCGTGCCCATTCTCTCGGCATTGCAAAATGTCACTTCGCCTTATGCTGCGTTTGGTCTGGTGATGTGTGCCCTATTGATTACCAGTTTCTATACCTCTATCAGCGGTATTCTGAAGGCTGAAATGTTCCCGGCACAGGTTCGAGCTCTGGGAGTCGGGCTCTCTTATGCAGTAGCGAATGCGCTGTTTGGTGGTTCGGCTGAATACGTTGCGTTGTCGCTGAAGTCGTCCGGGATTGAGACGGCCTTTTTCTGGTACGTCACCGTGATGGCGGCGTTGGCGTTCCTGGTATCACTGAAGCTGCACCGCAAAGGGAAGGGGTTACGCCTGTAGCACGTTAATGCTGCGCCAGCTGCCACACCGCATAGCCGGTTGTGGCACCGGCGACATCCCATGCAAAGTCTTTCCAACTCCAGCCGCTCCCTGCCGGGCGGCTATCCCACAGCTCCTTTGATGCACCCAGACTGACGGAAAACATAAAGCCAATGGCGGCGCTGCGGTCACGGCTGATGCCCTGATGCTGCGCATATTCGTTACCGGCGGCAGAGAGCATGGCAGAGGCAATAAAGTGCTGGGCTTTATCCTGTCCGCTCCAGCTATCGTTAGCCATATGGCTACAGCCGCTTAATACGAGCGCGCTACAAAGAACGAGGATGCGGGTCATTATAGCTCCTTGAAAAAAAAGCCCCGTCGAAACGGGGCTGCAATTTAAAGGATACGGCTGATCAGTCGGTCGATACGAATACGTCGCAGACGGCGAATCAGCTTACGCACCTTAACGGGGTATTCAGCGATGCTTTGCAGATCGCGGAAATCATTTACCACCGTCGTATGTTTGCGGATCAGATCCAGCTCTCTCTGGCGCATCGACGCCAGTTCCTTTTTCGGATCGTGGATCAGGACAGCATTTTCCAGATCCAGGCGCCAGGCGCGCGGGTTAAGGTTGTTGCCGGTCAGCAGGATCCACTCGTTATCGACCCACATCCCTTTCAGGTGATAGGTATTATCCTCGTCTTTCCACAGACGCACGGTCAGCTGATCGGTATTGATGTAATACTGCAGGCGGCTCAGGAAGCGGCGCAGGTTAATCTCATACAGATAAGGCAGCGCACCGATGATCTTAAACGGCTCGTTTTCCGGGATGTAGAAGTCGTTTGCTGTCTTATCACCGACGATGATCTCTACTTTTTTCCCATCCCGCAGCAGGCGAATAATATTACGCACCAGCAGCGCAGGCAGGTTGAAGTATGGCGTGCAGATGGTGAGCTTTTCCTCGGTGCACGGCATCAGATGGAAAATCGTTTTATTCAGTACGCTGGTTTTGCCAAGACCAACCAACGGCGTGACGGTGAGCTCGTCATCGCTGGCATTACCCTCAAAATGGTAGCTGGTATCGCGCAGTTCCTGACGATAAAGACGAATGTCGTTTTTGATTTCCGGGCTTTTCGGGCGCTCGGTATTATCGAGACGGTTAACGCCGCGACCTTCAACAAGATTCTCCGATACCCAATTAAACATGATGTCAGCCATCTGCGGGTTACGGATGCACTGATAGCGGTCATAGCGATATTTATCGTGCTGATGCAGATAGACATCGTTGATGCTTGCGCCGCTGTACAGCACGCAGTCATCAATAATGAAGCCCTTAAAGTGCAGCACGCCGAGTGCTTCACGGGTGTTAATCGGCACGCCGTAAACGGGAACCTCTACGCCCGGGTTCTCTTTTGCTGTACGGCAGTACCAGTCCGCATTGGTATTAGACGCGGCTGCACCAATACGCCCACGCTGTGCGCGATGCCAGTCAACCAGCACACGGACTTCAAGCTCCGGGCGTTGACGTTTGGCTTCGTACAAGGCTTGCAGAATCGTCTTTCCGGCGTCGTCCTGTTCGAGGTACAACGCGACGATGCAAATTCGGCGCGTGGCGCTGGCGATTTTTGCGAGCAGAGCTTCACGGAAATCTGCTGGAGCATAGAAAAACTCAATATCATCAACAGACTGTGAAAGCTTGGGTAGTTGGGCAAGGTGTTGTTGATGTTTATTACGCTTAAATTTTGACAACATCACAGTGCGTTTCTTCTCTGGTTTAGTGAAGGGTCCTCTGTACCTGGCAGACGACGTAAGCGGTCAATGATACCATCTCTGTCGGGTAAGGGCAGCATTTCCAGCAACTTAGTCATCACTCAGCCTTAGGGATAGGCCGACGATGCCATCTTCCAGCTGAATATCAACGTCAAAACCGAGCTTCCTCGCGAGCGCTATCATTCCGCGATTATTGGGCATGGTAATGCCGTTCAGGCGCAGCAAACCGTGAGCGCGAGTGTAGCCGATAAGCTTATCCAGCAACCTCCCGCCGAGCCCAAGGCCTTTTAGATCGGAACGGACCAGTACGGCAAATTCCGCGTCGATATTATCCGGATCGGAAATCGCGCGGGTCACACCGAGGATCTCGGTATCGTCGCCAGAACCGTGAACCGCCACAAAGGCCATTTCTCGATCGTAGTCGATCTGCGTCATGTTGGCTAAATCGTCATGGGTGAATTCGTTAATCTCGCTAAAGTAGCGGTAGTAAAGATCCTCTTTTGTGACCCGGGCGATAAACTGCTGCAATAGCGGCTCATCTTCCGGCAGGATAGGGCGGAACAGGCAGCGGTCACCATTTTTCATGGTGACCCACTCTTCCAGATGCTGAGGATACGGACGAATGGCAAGCCGGCTTTCGCTCGAACCGCTAAACGGGGCAATATCCAGCGTCACATCCAGCGCGGTAAATTCGTTGCCGGAGACCAGCAGCGGGTGAATATCCAGACGCTGGATTTCCGGGCAGTCAACAATCAGGTTAGAAACCTGCACCAATAGCTGGCTTAAGCCCGGAATATCTAACGGGCGCAGCGCACTGCGGCCGCGGATTTTCTTACTCTTAATGGCCTGAATAACCAAATAGCGCGCCAGCGTCATATTCAGCGGTGGCAGGGCAACGGCAGCCTGATCTTCAGCACGCCACTCTACGCCACCTTCGCCCAGCATAATCAGCGGGCCAAAAACCGGGTCGTGCTCAACCACTACGCGTAGCTCCTGCGCGCCAGCACGGTTGGCCATACTCTGCACCAGCAGGCCGTGAATGCGTGCCTGCGGCCAGGCCATTTTGACGCGGTCGAGGATTGCATCGGCGGCCTGCTGTACCTCGGTGGCGGTGCGCAGGTAGAGCATGACGCCCTGAACTTCAGATTTGTGCGGAATATCCGGTGAGCGTAGTTTCAGCGCCACCGGATAACCAATTTGTTCGGCGATATGCACCGCTTCGGCGCTGTCTGAGGCAATCCAGGTTGGCAGTGTATTCAGCCCGTAGGCTTCCAGAATCGGGCGAACTTCGTGGGTGTCCAACGCGCTGATGCCGCTGTCTATTGCCTGCTGTAATAGCTCATGCGCCTGGCTGGTATTGGCCGTCAGGCTATGCGGCAGCGCCGGTGTTTCCCGCAGCTGCTTCTGGTTACGGCGGTATTCCACCATATGCATAAAAGCGGTAATCGTCCCTTCCGGGGTGCGGTAAGTCGGGATGCCCGCATCGCTGAACATACGACGTGCTTCCCGCGATGAGTATTCGCCGCACCAGTTGGTCAGCACGCTGATGTAGTTCCCGCGCGGGTGCTTTTTGATGAGGTCAATGAGCGCGGTGGCGCTTTCACTGCCCGGTGCCGTAGCACTAGGGGAGTGGATCACCATCAGGGCATCCAGGTCCGGGCTATTGAGCAACACATTCACCGCTGCTAAATAGTGTTCGATACTGGCATCATCGCGCAGATCCAGTGGGTTATTGGCCTCAACGGTGTCTGGTAGAAGCTGTTGTAGCTGCTGGCGCGTCTCGTCGCTGAGGGTGGCAAGCTTTCCGTTGCGCGCCCAGTGCTCGTCCAGTGCCAGCGCCGCGGGTGCCGCGCCGTTGCTGATAATCATCAGCCGCTCGCCGCGTAGTGGGCGCATATGGCTTAGGGTCTCAACAGCAGAGAAAAGCTCGTGGGTATCCTGCACGCGTAGCAGACCTGCACGCTGAATGGCGGCATCCCAGGCCGGGTCCATCCCGGAGTTCACGTGTAGCAGACGCTGAGCGGCCGGGCTGCGCCCGCTTTTAATCACCAGAATCGGTTTATTGCGTGATGCGCTTCGGGCGGCGGATACAAAACGCCGCGCATCGCTGAGCTGCTCCAGATAGAGCAGAATAGCGCTGGTTTTGCTGTCTCGCGCCAGATAGTCGAGCAGGTCGTCGACATCAATATCCAGGCTGTCACCCAGCGCAATAAAGTAAGAAAAACCCATCTCTCGCTGCTGCGCCCAGTCGAGGATGGTATTGGAAACGGCAGCTGATTGAGAAATAAAGGCCAGCTTGCCTTTGCGAATCGGCACCGGTGAAAAGCTGGCGTTCAGGCCCTGCCAGGGGGCGAGCAAGCCCAGACTGTTTGGCCCAAGCAGACGCATCTGATAGCGGGCAGCGCAGGCTTGTAGCGCGCTGAACTGGTCGGGAGTAGAAGAGAGAATAATGCAGGTTTTGCAGCCCTTTTCCCCTAGCGCTTCCAGCAATTCAAGGTTGCGACGAGCGTGGGTGCAAAGCACCGCGAGATCCGGTGAAAAGGGGAGGCTGTCAATCGTCGGCCAGGCAAGAACGCCAAGCACCGCTTTCCAGGCCGGGGTGACGGGCAGAACGGGGCCGGCAAAGCCGCCAGCCAGTAAATTCTGCATCATCAAAAAACCGGCCCGCTGTGGTTTCATCGAGGCGCCAATCACCGCAATGGATTTTGGCCTCAGAAGTGCTTCCAGCCCACGTTGACTCATAGCCGTCTTCCTTACGCGACAGTAATCTGATGAGTTTAACCGTTTTCCGCTTCGGCTGTTGTGATGTTCCCCTGATGATGAGATTTTCCTGCAAGGTAGTGCTCACGAAAGCGAGTGAAGTGTCCGCTGAGCGCAGAGGCTGCCCCGGTGTCGTCGGCTAAATCCAGCAGCGCAATGGCGACTTCGGCGGTGCAGTACTGACCTTCGACATGCGCTTCGCGCAGGCTGTAGGCCGATACGCGTGATAGATCGACGGAGATAAGCGGCAGATTGTCCAGCCACGGGCTTTTACGGAACATTTTCCGCGCTTCTGGCCAGGTTCCGTCTAACATAATAAACAGCGGTGGTTTTCCGGTAGGTGGCGTAGTGAGCACCTGACGGTCCGGGTCTGCGTAGGACGACGGGAAAACCACCATCGGCTGGTAGTCCGGTTTTTTTACCAGCTCGAGCAGCGCCTGCGGCGGCTCGGTACGTGACCACTGGAAAGCCTCGGTTTGCGGCAAAATGTCGGCAATCAGGCGACCGGTGTTGCTGGGCTTCATCGGTTCGGTGTCGAACATCACCAGGCAAAAACGGCTCTTTGCCGGATGTGGGGCGATGGTGTCGCACAGACAATAGCGTTGTACCAGCAGACAGCGCTGGCAGCGGCGAACCCGATTACCGCGGGCAAGAAAAGGGCGAGTGGCGCGGGCAAGTCGGTCGGCGCGCAACCGAAGAACGGCGTTATCAATCATAGGAATCGTACGGCAAAAACGCTATTGTCGCAGAGGCGAATACGGGGCACAAGATGTGCCCCGGTGGGATTATGCCTGCAGCGCTTCGTTCAGCCAGCTTTCAAACGGCGCTTTCGGTACCGCGCCGTTGAGCATATCGACAATTTCGCCATTTTTGAAAATCATAATGGTCGGGATGCTGCGAATCCGGAAACGCGCGCTGAGCTCGCGCTCCGCTTCGGTGTTCACTTTCACAAAACGAATTTTTCCGCTTTGCTCTTCGGCGACATCTTCGAAAATTGGCGCGAAGTTACGGCATGGGCCACACCATGGCGCCCAGAAATCAACAACAACGGGGAGATCGTCCTTCAGCAGTTTATCCAGTGTGCTGTCCGTAGCGTTAATCACTTCGCCATCGAACAGGTCTTCACCACAGCGTCCACATTTTGCCGCTTCGTTAATACGCGCTTCTGGAATGCGATTAAGTGCCTGGCAGTGGGCACAAACGGTATTCATAACTCACCTCTGGGTCATCGTGTTGCAGAACGGCAATGTTGCCGGATGTTTCTATAATGTTACACATTATCAACAAGACTGTATTAATCAACAAGGCGTTTTATCCGATGGATATAATAGTCGTGGTCTTTTTTATGAAGTAATGGCTAAGCGCTAGCACATCAGGTAATCTGCGCGCTTCGCGCAGCGCAGGTGGAGAAAAACATGAGCGACGAACTGAAGAACAAAAACGGCAAGGTCAAAGTGATGTACGTCCGCAGTGACGATGACTCGGACAAACGCACCCAAAATCCTCGTACTGGTAAAGGCGGAGGCCGTCCTGGCACATCCCGTGCTGGTGCTTCCCGTGCCGAAGGCGGTCGTCGCCCTGCCCGTGATGAGAGAAAGGGTCCTAACAGCGAACGCGGCCGTGAACGTGGCCGTGACCGCGATGTAGAACGCGATCGCGATCGTGGTGAAGGCTCCCCATGGCGTACGGTTTCCCGTGCTCCGGGTGACGACGCTCCGGCGAAAGCCGATCACGGTGGGATCAGCGGTAAAAGCTTTATTGATCCTGAAGTCCTGCGTCGTCAGCGCGCAGAAGAGACTCGCGTATACGGTGAAAATGCCTGTCAGGCGCTGTTCCAGAGCCGTCCGGACGCTATCGTTCGCGCATGGTTCGTACAAAGCGTCACCCCACGCTTTAAAGAAGCACTGCGCTGGATGGCGGCAAACCGTAAAGCCTATCACGTGGTTGACGAAGAAGAGCTGGCGAAAGCGTCCGGCACTGAACACCACGGCGGCGTTTGCTTCCTGATTAAGAAGCGTAACGGCACTTCCGTACAGCAGTGGGTTGCAAAAAGCGGTGAAGAAGATTGCGTACTGGCGTTGGAAGACGCGGGTAACCCGCATAACCTCGGCGCAATGATCCGCAGCTGCGCGCACTTCAGTGTCAAAGGCGTGGTATTGCAGGACGCAGCTCTGCTGGAGTCCGGTGCGGCGATCCGTACCGCAGAAGGTGGCGCTGAACACGTTGAGCCAATTACCGGCGACGGCTTCATCGATGCGCTGGAGCAGTTCCGCGACGCGGGCTACACCATCGTAACGACCAGCGGCAACGGCCGTGGCATGCCGCTGTTCAAATCCGAGCTGCCTAAGAAGATGGTTCTGGCGCTGGGTCAGGATCGAGATGGCGTTTCCGAAGCCGCAGCGTCTATCGCTGACATGAGCGTTTCTATCGACGGGACTCGTGCCGTTGAGGGCCTGAACGTCTCCGTGGCGACGGGCGTGCTGCTAGCCGAATGGTGGCGTCAGCATAAAGCGTAAGAACACGCGATGTTGAAAAAAAACCGGAAGAGGCGACTCGACCGGTTTTTTTGTATCTGCAATATTTCCTGGCGTTGCGTTGCGTTGCGTTGCGTTGCGTTGCGTTGCTCGGACGGGCTACGATTCAAATGTAGCCCGGCCGAACGCAGAGACGCCGGGAAACTACCAAACTATTCCGGCAGCACCGGCATCCAGTCAATCGGTGCTTCACCGCGCTGCTCCAGCCACTCATTGGCCTTCACAAAATGGTTGCTGCCAAAGAACCCGCGATGCGCGGAGAGCGGCGATGGGTGCGGTGCTTTCAGCACGCAGTGGCGCTGAGTATCGATAATGGCGCCTTTTTTCTGCGCGTGCGATCCCCATAATAAGAACACCACGCCTTCGCGGTGTTCGTTAATCAGCGCGATCACTTTATCGGTAAAGGTTTCCCAGCCAAGGCTGGCGTGCGAGTGCGCTTGTCCTGCACGCACGGTCAGCACGGTGTTGAGCAGCAGCACGCCCTGGCGAGCCCAGCTCTCAAGATAGCCGTGGTTTGGGCGGGTAAAACCGGGGATGGTTCCTTCAAGCTCTTTATACATATTCAATAGGGAAGGCGGCGTTGCGATACCCGGCTGCACGGAGAAGGCCAGACCGTGCGCCTGGTTAGGGCCGTGATACGGGTCCTGGCCGAGGATCACCACCTTCACGTCGTTTAACTCGGTGAAGCGAAAGGCGTTAAAAACATCTTTCTGCGGTGGATAGATAGTCTGGCCGGACTGACGCTCGCTGGCGACGGTGGCAAGGGTGTTCACAAAATAAGGCTGCTCTTTTTCAGCGGCCAGCACGTCGTGCCAGGTTAAAGGGGTGGTCATCTCGCTCTCCTGCGAATTGCTATCGGTATAGCTTAACTGCTTCTTTCGTCATCACAAAATCGGAAGGCGGCGAACATTGCTGGTGGGATAAAAAAAGTTGAAGATTTACAAAGATTTTTGCGTGCACCGCGGAGCGTAACTTGATGCAAAACAAGTATTTTCCCTTATGACCTTTTTTGTGGTGTGGTTTTTGTTGATTTAAATCAAAGAATCAGGGGTGTTTGAGGGGTATATATACACTCAAGCAACAATGGTTTTACCAATTGGCCGCGGTCAGGCCGGTTAAAAACGAATATAAAGAGCCTTAGGGAGGCATCAAATGATTACAGGTATCCAAATCACTAAAGCTGCAAACAACGACCTGCTGAACTCATTCTGGCTGCTCGACAGCGAGAAAGGCGAAGCACGCTGCCTGTGTGCCAAAGGCGGTTACGCAGAAGATGACGTTGTTGCCGTCAGCGCGCTGGGCGACATCGAATACCGTGAAATCCCGGTTGAAGCGAAACCAGAAGTCCGCGTTGAAGGCGGTCAGCACCTGAACGTTAACGTGCTGCGTCGTGAAACCCTGATGGACGCGGTTGAGCATCCAGAAAAATACCCACAGCTGACCATCCGTGTGTCTGGTTATGCCGTGCGCTTTAACTCTCTAACCCCAGAACAGCAGCGCGACGTTATTGCGCGTACTTTTACTGAGAGCCTGTAATTTCTCAGGGGTGGGAAAGTGGCGTGTCGGGCTAGCCCGGCATCAGTAGATGAATCCCCCCGCAGGGTGCCTGCGGGGGGATTTTTGATCGTATTACGTAAAAAAACGCCGGGAGGTTATCCCGGCGTTTTTTTACTCTTCGCTAGTCTGCTCTGGCGCAGCGCTGCCGCTTGGTTTACGGCGTTTGCCAACGTTCCTGGCATCGCGGTGACGGACCTTCACACGCGGTTTTTCTTTGTCTTTCTCTTTCTTCTTCTCGGCGCGTTTGGCGAGCACTTTCTTCGACGGTTTGCCGGTCATTTTTTCGCTCGGCGCGCGCGTCGTCGGACGCAGTTCGTCAATGACGCGAGATTTCAGCGGCTCTTCGACATAGCGGCCGATTTTCAGCAGCAGCAGGTGATCGTGCGTTTCCACCAGAGAAATCGCCGTCCCTTTACGACCGGCACGGCCGGTACGGCCGATACGGTGCAGGTAGGTATCTGCGCCGCGCGGCATATCGAAGTTAATCACGTGGCTGACGTCGGGAATATCGATCCCGCGCGCGGCAACGTCGGTGGCAACCAGCACGTTGACGCGGCCGTCGGTCAGACGCTTAATGCCTTCGGTACGCTTAATCTGCGGCATCTCGCCTTCGAGATAGCAGTTGTTGATACCGGCCTGACGCAGGATTTCCGCCAGTTCGTGCACACGCTCGCGCTTACGCACAAACACGATGGTACGGGTGGCGTCTTCCTGCTTCAGCAGGTGTTTCAGCAGCTCAACCTTGTGCTCGAAGTTATCGGCGCGATAGTACCACTGATGAATTTTTTTACGCTCGCGAGTCGACGGCGTTGCAGAAACTTCTACCGGATCTTCCAGCAGACGCTCGGCAAAGTCTTTAATCGCTTCGCCTTCGAGAGTCGCGGAGAACAGCAGCGTCTGTTTACGCCAGCGGGTTTCACCGGCGATATGCTCGATATCCTGGGCGAAGCCCATGTCCAGCATACGGTCTGCTTCGTCGAGGATCAGCGTCTCAACGGCGCGGCAGTCGAAGTTTTCTTCTTTAATGTACTGCAGCAGACGACCGGTCGTCGCCACCACGATATCCTGGTTTTCGCTGAACACTTCGGCGTGGTTCATATACGCAACGCCACCGGTGATGGTCGCGATATCCAGGTGCGTGTTTTTTGCTAGCTCGCGAGCATGATCGGCGACCTGCATCGCCAGTTCACGCGTAGGCGTGAGGATCAGGATGCGCGGCGGGCCAGATTTTTTGCGCGGAAAGTCGAGCAGGTGCTGCAACGCAGGCAGCAAATACGCCGCTGTTTTACCGGTGCCGGTTGGCGCAGAACCGAGAACATCACGTCCATCGAGCGCAGGCGGAATGGCGGCAGCCTGAATGGCAGTCGGGCGTGTAAAGCCTTTATCCTGGAGTGCTTCCAGCAGGCTTTCGTCAAGTTCAAGTTCGGAAAAAGTCGTTACAGTCATGATTACCTCTGTGTGAGGCGCTGATTATAGACGTTACGGCTCTAATCTTCATCTGTTTGTATGGCTATCTGTTCTCGGGTATTGTGCATATCAATAAAAGCTTATGCAGTTCCCCTGGCAAGGTTGACCATGATCTCTGATTCTAAATCCGCGCTGCGCCGCAACGGATTTACCTTTAAGCAGTTTTTTGTCGCTCACGATCGTTGTGCCATGAAGGTCGGTACGGACGGTATTTTGCTTGGCGCCTGGTCGCCTATCGCACGGGTGACCCGGATTCTCGATATTGGCGCTGGCAGCGGTTTACTCGCGCTGATGCTGGCGCAGCGTACGGATGAGAGCGTGACGATTGACGCCGTTGAACTCGATGAACACGCGGCGGAGCAGGCGCGGGAAAACGTGGCCGAATCCCCATGGGCAGAACGTATTCAGGTACATACGGCAGATATTCAGCAGTGGGTTGCCGGGCTGACCACGCGCTATAACCTGATTGTCAGCAACCCGCCTTACTATGAGCAGGGGGTGGAGTGTGCAACGCCCCAGCGTGAGCAGGCTCGTTATACCACCTCGCTCGACCATGAAGCGCTGTTGGCCTGCGCGGCTAACGCGATTACCGAAGATGGTTTCTTCTGCGTGGTGCTGCCGGAAAATATCGGCCAGACATTTACTCAGCAGGCGTTATCGATGGGCTGGCATTTGCGCCTGCGCACTGACGTGGCGGAAACGGAGATGCGCTTGCCGCATCGGGTATTACTCGCATTTTCACCGAAAAGTGGGGAATGCTTCAGCGACAGGCTGGTGATCCGTGGGCCAGAGCAGCAGTACTCAGAAGGCTACACTGCGCTGACCCAAGCGTTCTATCTATTTATGTGAACCAGCGGAGAGAGCACCGACGGGCCTGACTCGGCTAATAGCTCCGGGTAGTCCAGCGTGTAGTGCAGGCCGCGGCTCTCTTTGCGCATCATCGCGCAGCGCACGATAAGCTCGGCCACCTGCACCAGGTTACGTAACTCCAGCAGGTTATTCGACACGCGGAAGCGGGAATAGTATTCGTCCAATTCCTGCTGCAGCATGGTGATACGACGCAGCGCGCGCTCAAGTCGTTTGGTGGTGCGCACAATGCCGACGTAGTCCCACATAAAGAGGCGCAGCTCGTGCCAGTTATGCTGAATAACCACCAGTTCGTCGGAGTTTTCCACGCGGCTCTCATCCCACGCGGGCAGTTTTTCGGCCTGACGGGCGTACGGCATGCGCTTATGAATATCTTCCGCTGCCGACCAGCCGTATACCAGACACTCCAGCAGCGAGTTGGATGCCATGCGGTTGGCGCCATGCAACCCGGTATAGCTCACTTCGCCGATGGCATAGAGCCCATCAACGTCGGTGCGCCCATAGTCGTCAACCATCACGCCGCCGCAGGTGTAATGCGCCGCCGGCACAATTGGCACTGGCTCTTTGGTCAGGTCGATCCCCAGTCCCAGTAACTTGCCATAAATCATCGGGAAGTGCTGGCGTACAAAATCTTCCGGTTTATGGCTGATGTCGAGATACATGCAGTCAACGCCAAGGCGCTTCATCTCATGGTCGATGGCGCGTGCGACAATATCACGCGGTGCCAGCTCGGCACGTTCGTCAAAGTCCGGCATAAAGCGGCTGCCATCCGGGCGCTTCAGGTGTGCGCCTTCACCGCGTAACGCTTCGGTCAGCAGGAAGTTACGCGCCTGCGGATGGTACAGCGCGGTAGGGTGGAACTGATTGAACTCAAGGTTCGCTACCCGGCAGCCCGCGCGCCAGGCCATGGCGATACCGTCACCGGAGGAGATGTCCGGGTTAGTGGTGTACTGATAGACCTTTGAAGCACCGCCGGTCGCCAGCACAACCGATTTCGCCGCGCAGGTTTCAACCTTCTCTTTATTACGATCCCAAATCCAGGCGCCAACCACACGGCGGGTGCCAGGCAGGCCAACTTTATCTGAGATGATTAAATCAACGGCGTTGCTGCGTTCCAGAATGCGGATGTTGGGATGGTTAATCGCTTTGCTGACCAGGGTGTTTTCGACTTCGCGCCCGGTGGCATCGGCGGCGTGCAGAATACGGCGATGGCTGTGCCCGCCTTCGCGCGTCAGATGATAGCTTTCTTCCCCGTTTGCCTGCACCTGGGTGTCAAACAGCACGCCCTGATCGATAAGCCACTGCACGCAGTGTTTGGCGTTACTGGCAACAAACGACACGGCCTGGCGATTGCAAATGCCGGCACCGGCAATCAATGTGTCATCGATATGCGATTCAATGCTGTCCGTCTCATCGAAAACAGCGGCAATACCGCCCTGGGCATAGAAGGTTGAGCCTTCGCTAATTGGCCCTTTGCTCAGTACGATGACCGAACTGTGCTCTGCCAGACGGAGTGCTAGCGACAAGCCTGCCGCGCCGCTACCGATAATCAGTACATCACAAGAAAGTTCAGGAAGTGAGTTCATCATTTTTGTTTAATTTACTAAACACGGTAGGCGGAGAGTAGCACTATAAAAGCGACATGGGCAGGGTTTTTTTTGAACTATGGTTGTAATGGCTAAACATCTGGTGACGAAACAGGCGAAGAGGGAGACCAAAAAATAAGAACAACGCTATGAGGTTTAAGGCGTATTTATGATGAAATAAAAGCCGGGTTACGTTACTCTTCTCGGGATTTGCGTTTTTATTTCGCAACTTACGTATTGGTAAGCATCAACAGACTTATAATGATAGACAATGAACGGTCTGAGCTAAACGAAAAACAAAGCGTAACGGAACTTTACGAAATTCGAACACTCTAAGTCTCTGCTTGCTCATAATGCAGTGGTGGGGTGGCATTCTGATTACGCATGGGAATAAGGTTTGGGGAGACATTACCTCGGATGAGCGAGCAGTTAACGGACCAGGTCCTGGTTGAACGGGTCCAGAAAGGAGATCAGAAAGCTTTTAACCTACTGGTAGTGCGCTATCAGCATAAGGTTGCGAGCCTGGTTTCCCGCTATGTACCATCTGGCGACGTGCCGGATGTAGTGCAAGAGTCTTTTATTAAGGCCTATCGCGCGCTGGATTCTTTCCGGGGAGATAGTGCTTTCTATACGTGGCTGTACCGCATTGCGGTCAACACGGCTAAAAATTATCTGGTTGCTCAGGGGCGTCGCCCGCCGTCCAGTGATGTTGACGCGAACGATGCCGAAAACTTTGAAAGCGGTGGCGCTTTGAAAGAAATTTCGAACCCTGAGAACTTAATGTTGTCAGAAGAACTGAGACAGATAGTTTTTCGTACCATTGACGCGCTTCCGGAAGATTTACGCATGGCAATTACCTTGCGGGAGCTCGATGGCCTAAGCTATGAAGAGATAGCGGCCATCATGAATTGTCCGGTTGGTACGGTTCGTTCACGTATCTTCCGTGCACGAGAAGCTATTGATAATAAAGTTCAACCGCTTATCAGGCGTTGATGGAAGCGGGATACTGGAAAAGGTATTAGGCATGCAGAAAGAACAACTTTCCGCCTTAATGGATGGTGAAACGCTGGATAACGAGCTGCTGACAGAGTTGACGCGCTCGGCAGAGTTACAGGAAACCTGGTCAAGCTACCACCTGATCCGCGACTCGCTTCGCGGTGACACGGGTGACGTGCTTCACTTCGATATTTCCGCACGCGTAATGGCCGCCATCGAAAATGAGCCCGTTCGTCTTAATACAGCGCCGCTTATTCCTGAAGCCCAGCCTGCACCGCATCAATGGCAGAAGATGCCGTTCTGGAGCAAGGTTCGTCCATGGGCCAGTTCGCTTACTCAGATGGGCGTGGCAGCGTGCGTATCGCTTGCTGTTATTGTCGGCGTTCAGCACTATAATGGGCAACCGGAATCCTCCCAACCTGAATCACCGGTATTCAACACGCTGCCGATGATGGGTAAAGCCAGTCCGGTTAGTCTGGGGGTTCCTTCGGACGCGTCGGCAGGCAGCACCGGGCCGCAACAGGTTCAGGAACAGCGCCGTCGCATTAACGCTATGCTGCAGGACTATGAATTGCAGCGTCGCTTGCATTCAGAACAGCTTCAGTTTGAGCAGGCACAAACCCAGCAAGCGGCTGTTCAAGTGCCAGGCTATCAAACTCTAGGAACGCAATCGCAGTAATGAAGCAATTTTGGTGTGCCATGTCCCTTGTGGCTGGTAGCCTGTTCTTCACCGCCAACGCCTCGGCTGATGTATCGTCCGGGGCGTTGTTGCAGGAGATGAATCTGGCCAGCCAGTCACTCAACTACGAACTGTCGTTCGTCAGCATTAACAAATCAGGCGTCGAATCACTGCGCTATCGTCACGTGCGCCTTAACGGGCAGCCGCTGGCGGAACTGCTGCAGATGGACGGCCCACGCCGCGAAGTTGTCCAGCGCGGAAACGAGATCAGCTACTTTGAGCCCGGTCTCGATCCATTCACGCTGAACGGTGACTATATCGTCGACTCGTTGCCTTCCTTGGTTTATACCGACTTCAAACGCCTTGCGCCTTACTACGATTTTATCTCCGTAGGTCGCACGCGTATTGCCGACCGCATGTGTGATGTGATTCGCGTCGTGGCGCGTGACGGTACGCGCTATAGCTATATCGTGTGGATGGACTCAGAAAGCAAGCTGCCAATGCGCGTAGACCTCCTCGACCGTGACGGTGAGACCCTCGAACAGTTCCGGGTGGTATCGCTCTCTACGGGCGACCAGGTTAGCACCAGCATGCAGGGGCTGGCGAAAGCCAACCTGCCGCCGCAACTCTCCTTGCCAACGGGAACCAGCGCGACCTTCAACTGGACGACAAGCTGGCTGCCGCAGGGCTTTAAAGAGGTCTCCAGCAGCCGCCGTACGCTGCCAAGCGTCGATAGCCCGGTTGAATCCCGTCTTTATTCCGACGGTCTGTTTAGCTTCTCCGTGAACATCAGCCGCGCGACGGCCAACAGCAGCGAACAGATGCTGCGCACCGGCCGCCGTACGGTCACCACTACCATCCGTAACCAGGCCGATATCACGATTGTTGGCGAACTGCCGCCGCCAACGGCGAAGCGGGTTGCTGACGGTATTCAATTCAAGGGTGCGCAATGATTAAAGAGTGGGCCACCGTTATTGCCTGGCATAACGGTGTTGCGCAGGTTAGCTGCGACGTAAAAGCCTCCTGCAATAGCTGCGCATCACGTGCGGGTTGTGGTAGCCGCGTACTGAACAAGCTGGGGCCGCAGACGACCCATACGATTTCCGTTCCCAGCGCGGAGCCACTGGTTGCCGGGCAAAAGGTCGAACTGGGGATCACTGAAGGCAGCCTGCTAGGCTCAGCGATGCTGGTCTACATGTCACCGCTGCTGGGGCTGTTTGTGGTCGCTGCGCTGTTTCAGGTGCTGTTCGGCACTGACATTGCGGCGCTATGCGGTGCGGTGCTCGGCGGCGTTGGCGGGTTCTTGATTGCCAAAGGCCTCTCGCCTCGGCTTGCCGCCAGGGAAACCTGGCAGCCCATCATCATCAGCGTGGGGCTTCCACCCGACCTGATTCGCACCGCATCCTCAACCGAAATGAGCCAGTGATTACGCTGGCTTTATTATTTTTGGAACGCTTCTCGCAGGAAGCGCTATGCTTGCGGGAAGAGCATTTCCTGGTTACGCGGTTGTAGTGTAGAATGCGGCGTTTTCGAACGACTATACACAATATCATTCGAGTTGCATCAAGGCGGCAAGCGAATGAATCCCCGGGAGCGTACATCAGTACGTGACTGGGGTGAATGAGTGCAGCCAACGCCGAGGCAACCCGAAGGATGACGTGTATAAAACGTCAGGCTCCGTACCGCGGCCTCAAAGTATTCGTAAGGCATAAATATTTTAATATATGAAGAATATACGTAACTTCTCCATCATTGCACATATCGACCACGGTAAATCGACGCTGTCTGACCGCATTATTCAGATTTGTGGTGGCCTTTCCGACCGCGAAATGGAAGCCCAGGTTCTGGATTCAATGGATCTGGAACGCGAGCGTGGTATTACCATCAAAGCGCAGAGCGTGACCCTGGACTTTAAATCAGCCAACGGGGAAACCTATCAGCTGAACTTTATCGACACCCCAGGCCACGTCGACTTTTCTTATGAAGTTTCCCGTTCTCTCGCGGCCTGTGAAGGCGCGCTGCTGGTGGTTGATGCCGGGCAGGGCGTAGAAGCGCAGACGCTGGCGAACTGCTACACCGCTATGGAAATGGATCTGGAAGTAGTGCCGGTTCTGAACAAGATCGACCTGCCAGCTGCCGATCCTGAGCGCGTAGCGGAAGAGATTGAAGATATCGTCGGCATTGACGCCACCGACGCGGTACGCTGCTCGGCGAAAACCGGCGTGGGCGTGACCGACGTGTTGGAACGTCTGGTGCGCGATATTCCACCGCCGGAAGGCGATCCGGAAGGCCCGCTGCAGGCGCTGATTATCGACTCATGGTTCGATAACTACCTGGGCGTGGTATCGCTGGTGCGTATTAAAAACGGCACCATGCGTAAAGGCGACAAAATTAAGGTGATGAGTACCGGTCAGGTCTACAACGCAGACCGTCTGGGTATCTTCACGCCGAAACAGGTTGACCGTACCGAGCTGAAATGCGGCGAGGTAGGTTGGCTTGTTTGCGCCATTAAAGACATCCTCGGCGCACCGGTGGGCGATACCCTGACCCAGTCTCGTAACCCGGCTGACAAACCGCTGCCAGGCTTTAAAAAGGTAAAACCTCAGGTTTATGCGGGTCTGTTCCCGGTAAGCTCTGATGACTACGAAAACTTCCGTGATGCGCTTGGCAAGCTGAGCTTGAACGATGCTTCCCTGTTCTATGAGCCAGAAAGCTCTACGGCGCTGGGCTTCGGCTTCCGCTGCGGCTTCCTTGGACTGCTGCACATGGAGATCATTCAGGAGCGTCTGGAACGTGAATACGATCTGGATCTAATCACCACAGCGCCAACCGTAGTGTACGAAGTGGAAACCACGGCAAAAGAGACTATCTACGTTGATAGCCCGTCCAAACTGCCGCCGCTGAACAATATCTACGAGCTGCGTGAACCAATTGCAGAATGTCACATGCTGCTGCCGCAGGCTTACCTCGGCAACGTGATCACCCTGTGTATTGAGAAACGTGGCGTGCAGACCAACATGGTTTACCACGGTAACCAGGTGGCGCTGACCTATGAAATCCCGATGGCGGAAGTGGTGCTCGACTTCTTCGACCGTCTGAAGTCTACCTCCCGCGGCTATGCGTCGCTGGACTATAACTTCAAACGTTTCCAGGCATCAGACATGGTTCGCGTTGATGTTCTCATCAACAACGAACGCGTCGACGCCCTGGCGTTGATCACGCACCGCGATAACTCCCAGAGCCGCGGCCGTGAACTGGTTGAGAAGATGAAAGATCTGATCCCGCGTCAGCAGTTTGATATCGCGATTCAGGCGGCCATCGGCACGCACATTATCGCGCGTTCAACCGTCAAGCAGCTGCGTAAAAACGTTCTGGCGAAATGCTACGGCGGCGATATCAGCCGTAAGAAAAAGCTGCTGCAAAAACAGAAAGAGGGTAAAAAGCGAATGAAGCAGATCGGTAACGTCGAACTGCCGCAGGAAGCCTTCCTCGCCATTCTGCATGTCGGTAAAGACAATAAATAATCTCTAAGGAGTTGGCATGGCGAACATGTTTGCCCTGATTCTGGTGATTGCCACACTGGTCACGGGCCTGTTGTGGTGCGTTGATAAATTTATCTTCGCGCCCAAGCGGCGGGAGCGCCAGGCGGCAGCGCAGGTTGCTACCGGCGAAGCGCTGGATAAAAAGACGCTGAAGAAAGTCGGCCCGAAACCGGGCTGGCTGGAAACCGGCGCGTCGGTTTTCCCGGTGCTAGCCATCGTGCTGATCGTACGTTCATTTATCTATGAACCGTTCCAGATCCCGTCTGGTTCGATGATGCCAACGCTGCTGATCGGCGACTTTATCCTGGTGGAGAAATTCGCCTATGGGATTAAAGATCCGATTTATCAGAAGACGTTAATTGAAACCGGCCATCCGAAACGTGGCGACATCGTGGTGTTTAAATACCCGGAAGACCCGCGCCTTGACTACATCAAGCGCGCCGTAGGTCTGCCTGGGGATAAAGTGACCTACGATCCGATTGCCAAACAGGTGACCATTCAGCCAGGATGCAGCTCCGGTCAGGCGTGCGGTAGCGCGCTGCCGGTCACTTACTCCAACGTTGAACCGAGTGACTTCGTTCAGACCTTCTCCCGCAGCAACGGCGGTGAAGCGACCAGCGGTTTCTTTGAGATGCCACAGGGCGAAAGCAAAGCGGATGGTGTGCGCCTGACGCAGCGCCAGGAGACGCTGGGTGATGTTAATCACCGTATCCTGACTGTGCCAATCGCGCAGGATCAGGTCGGCATGTATTACCACCAGTCAGGTTTACCGCTGGCAACCTGGATTGTACCGCCGGGCCACTACTTCATGATGGGTGACAACCGCGACAACAGTGCGGACAGCCGTTATTGGGGCTTTGTGCCGGAAGCAAATCTGGTCGGCAAAGCCACCGCCATCTGGATGAGCTTCGAAAAACAAGAGGGTCAATGGCCAACCGGCGTACGTTTAAGCCGCATCGGTGGGATCCATTAATTCTTAGCCTGACTTCACGCGGTGGCTGAATAGTCGCCGCGTGAATTATTTCGTGTTTTAATCCATTCAAACTAACGACATCCCTTGTCGTTGCGTATAGAATATCCCCCCGAAGTTTCGGATGTCTCTTATCTGAGACACGGCACACGAAACCGCATTGGTTTCCTTCAGGTCTGTTTCGTGTGCTGCACTTTTGACGCATTTATTTATTTGGTATCGCATGAACCCCATCGTAATTAATCGGCTTCAACGGAAGCTGGGCTACACTTTTGTTCATCAGGAACTGTTGCAGCAGGCATTAACGCACCGCAGTGCCAGCAGCAAGCACAACGAACGCTTAGAATTTCTGGGCGATTCAATTTTAAGCTATGTGATCGCGAATGCGCTCTATCACCGCTTCCCACGCGTGGATGAAGGCGATATGAGTCGTATGCGTGCGACGCTTGTTCGCGGCAATACGCTGGCGGAAATCGCCCGCGAATTTGAGCTGGGTGAATGCCTGCGCTTAGGGCCGGGTGAACTGAAAAGCGGCGGTTTCCGTCGGGAATCTATTCTTGCAGATACGGTTGAAGCGCTGATTGGCGGGGTGTTCCTCGACAGCGACATTCAGAACGTTGAGAAGCTGATCCTCTCCTGGTACCAGACGCGTCTGGACGAAATTAGCCCAGGCGATAAGCAAAAAGATCCGAAAACGCGCCTGCAGGAGTATCTGCAAGGCCGTCACCTGCCGCTGCCGTCTTATCTGGTGGTTCAGGTGCGCGGTGAAGCACACGATCAAGAATTTACTATCCACTGCCAGGTTAGCGGCCTGAGTGAACCGGTGGTCGGCACAGGTTCCAGCCGTCGCAAGGCGGAACAGGCTGCCGCCGAACAGGCGTTGAAAAAGCTGGAGCTGGAATGAGCGAAGAAAAAACTTACTGCGGATTTGTTGCCATCGTCGGTCGCCCGAACGTTGGCAAATCCACGCTGCTGAACGAACTGCTGGGGCAGAAGATCTCCATCACTTCCCGTAAAGCGCAGACCACGCGTCACCGTATCGTCGGTATTCATACCGAAGGGGCGTACCAGGCTATCTACGTTGATACCCCGGGTCTGCACATGGAAGAGAAGCGCGCAATCAACCGCCTGATGAACAAAGCGGCGAGCAGCTCTATCGGTGACGTTGAGCTGATCATTTTCGTGGTTGAAGGCACCCGCTGGACGCCTGACGATGAGATGGTGCTGAACAAACTGCGCGGTGGTAAAGCGCCGGTGATTCTGGCCGTGAACAAAGTTGATAACGTGCAGGAAAAGGCGGATCTGCTGCCACACCTGCAGTTCCTCGGCAGCCAGATGGACTTCCTCGATATCGTTCCGATGTCTGCAGAGACCGGTCTGAACGTGGATACCATCGCTGGCATCGTGCGTAAGCACCTGCCTGAGGCGATTCACCACTTCCCGGAAGACTACATCACCGACCGTTCACAGCGCTTTATGGCCTCTGAAATCATCCGTGAAAAGCTGATGCGTTTCCTTGGCGCGGAACTGCCGTACTCGGTCACCGTTGAAATCGAACGCTTCGTCTCTAACGAACGCGGCGGTTATGACGTCAACGGCCTGATTCTGGTTGAGCGTGAAGGGCAGAAGAAAATGGTTATTGGTAACAAAGGTTCCAAGATCAAAACCATCGGTATCGAAGCCCGTAAAGACATGCAGGAGATGTTCGAAGCGCCGGTTCACCTGGAATTGTGGGTGAAAGTGAAATCTGGCTGGGCCGATGACGAGCGCGCGCTGCGTAGTCTCGGTTATACTGACGATCTCTGAGAATAACCCCCGATGGAAGGCTGGCAGCGCGCTTTCGTCCTGCATAGTCGTCCCTGGAGCGAAACCAGTTTAATACTGGACGTCTTCACGGAAGAGTCGGGTCGCGTGCGCCTTGTTGCTAAAGGTGCACGTTCCAAACGCTCCAACCTCAAAGGTGCACTTCAGCCCTTTACCCCCTTATTAGTCCGCTTTGGCGGGCGTGGCGAAGTCAAAACGCTGCGCAGCGCGGAAGCCGTCTCGCTGGCACTCCCTTTAAGCGGTATTACGCTCTACAGCGGCCTGTACGTTAACGAACTGCTCTCTCGCGTACTCGAACACGAAACCCGCTTCTCTGAACTGTTCTTCGATTACCTGCACTGCATTCAGGCGCTGGCCGGTGCAACGGGCTCACCTGAGCCTGCGCTGCGTCGCTTTGAGCTGGCGCTGCTTGGGCATCTGGGCTACGGCGTGGATTTTCTCCACTGCGCCGGTAGCGGCGACGAGGTCGATGACACCATGACTTACCGCTACCGTGAAGAGAAAGGGTTTATCGCAAGCGTCGTCATTGATAACAACACCTTTACTGGACACCACCTGAAAGCGCTGGCAAACCGGGAATTTCCTGATGTGGATTCACTGCGCGCCGCGAAACGCTTTACCCGCATGGCGTTGAAGCCGTATCTTGGTGGCAAACCGTTGAAGAGCCGCGAGCTATTTCGCCAGTTTGTACCAAAGCGGTAACCCCTATTGCACTCACCCCACAGCTCTACCCTTAGGGGAGAGGGTGAGGAGACTAGAAAGTTAAAAATAAAGACACGAGGATTGTCATGGCTGAATTACTGTTAGGCGTCAATATTGACCACATTGCCACCCTGCGTAACGCACGCGGCACCGCTTATCCCGATCCAGTTCAGGCGGCATTTATCGCCGAGCAGGCCGGTGCAGATGGCATCACCGTGCATTTACGCGAAGACCGTCGCCACATCACCGACCGCGACGTGCGCATTCTGCGTCAGACGCTGGACACCCGCATGAACCTGGAAATGGCCGTCACCGAAGAGATGCTGGCGATCGCCTGCGAAACCAAGCCGCACTTCTGCTGCCTGGTACCGGAAAAGCGCCAGGAAGTGACCACTGAAGGCGGCCTGGACGTAGCCGGCCAGCTCGACAAAATGCGCGATGCCTGCAAACGCCTGGCCGATGCCGGTATTCTGGTGTCGCTGTTTATTGATGCCGATAACGCTCAGATTAAAGCCGCTGCCGATGTTGGCGCGCCGTATATCGAAATCCATACCGGCTGCTACGCCGACGCCACCACCGACGCTGAACAGGCGAAAGAGCTTGAGCGCATCGCGAAAGCGGCGACGTATGCCGCCAGTCTGGGGCTGAAGGTGAATGCCGGTCACGGTCTGACCTACCACAACGTCAAAGCCATCGCGGCGCTGCCGGAAATGCATGAGCTGAATATTGGCCACGCGATTATTGGCCGTGCGGTGATGACCGGCCTGAAAGAGGCGGTGGCCGAAATGAAACGTCTGATGCTGGAAGCGCGCGGGTAATGGCGATTCTGGGGCTCGGGACCGATATCGTCGAGATCGCCCGCATTGAAGGGGTGATCGTCCGTAGCGGCGATCGTCTTGCGCGACGCGTGCTCAGCGACAACGAATGGGCTATCTGGGAGACGCACCAGCAGCCGGTGCGTTTTCTGGCGAAGCGCTTTGCGGTGAAAGAGGCCGCTTCAAAAGCGCTGGGCACAGGCATTCGCAATGGCCTGGCGTTCAACCAGTTCGAAGTCTACAACGATGAATTGGGTAAACCGAAGCTGAGGCTCTGGGGTGAAGCGAAGCTGTTAGCGGAGCGAATGGGCGTAGCGCATATGCATGTGACGCTCGCCGATGAACGCCACTACGCCTGTGCAACGGTGATTATCGAAAGCTAGATTTTGTCCGCGTGATGCATCTGGACGAATTTATCCCACAGTTGCTCTTCGCTCTCTGAATGTGCCGGATCCTTAAGAATGGTATTCGGGATCGGGCACACTTTCTGACAGGTTGGCGTATCGTAATGGCCAATGCACTCGGTGCAGCGATCGCTGTTGATCTCATAGATGCTATCACCCATCGAAATGGCCTCGTTCGGGCATTCCGGCTCGCACATATCGCAGTTGATACATTTTTTGGTGATTAACAGCGCCATCAGGACATTCTCAGAAACGAAATAAACAGGGCGCGCATTATACGCTCATTTACTCACCAGGCCATACCTTTTCTGTGGTAATAGCACCGACGATCAAACCAGCTTTTTCACCAGCGCTTCGCTATGACGAATGCGTTCCGGCGCATTTTCCAGATCCTGCTGCACCAGCCCCATAAACAACAGGTCCGTCAGCATCATTTGCGCACTGGTTGAAGAAATAGCCGCGCTGCGCGTCGCCTGTTCTTCGGCGATGGTGTACAGGCAGTGCGTTGCGCGCTGCTGAAGGGCATTAGGGGAAAAACCGGTGATCGCCACCACTTTGCCGCCTACGCGCAGCATCTCATCGGCGGCGAGATTAATCTCCCGACGCGCCCCGGAGTAAGAGATAGCCAGCATCAGATCGTCCTGAGTCATCGCCTGTACGGTGGCCAGCAGGGCGTGCATGTCCTGCTCGGAGACGGCGTTCAGGCCAATCTTCATTAGCTTCCAGCTAAAGTTACGGGCAACCAGCCCCGATGCACCGATGCCTGTCAGCACGATACGACGCGCGCTGCGCAGCATGTTGACCGTCTCCAGCAGCTTATCTTCGGTGTTCACGTCGAGGGAAGCGTGCATTGCCGCGACGTTATCCTTAATCAGTTTTTCACCTACCAGGCGCAGCGGATCATCGCCGCAAATCTGGTTATGTACCGGGACGGAGTGCGGGTTGACGTTGCTGGCGAGCGCTTCGCTGAGCGCCAGTTTGAGCGCCGGGAAGCCTTTAAAGCCGAGCTTCTGGGCAAATTTCACCACGCTGGACTGGCTCACGCCCGCCTGGCTTGCCAGCTGCTGGGAGCTTAAATGACGGGCTAAATCCGGCTGTGCCAGTATGAAATCGGCCAGCTTTCTGTCGCTTTGCGCTAGCTGCGGATAACGCTGACGAATACTCAGTAAACAATTCATAATAACCTCATGGGCACAATGACCACGATGTGCCAGGCCACCATTCTGCTCGTTTGCAAGAATTTTGTATTCTATTATAACGGAATATATCGAATTAAATGTGCTATGTGATTGTAAAATAGCAGCAATTCTAGCGGTTCTCGCTATCGGGCGAAACTTGATGGGCTATCTGGTAGTCTGGTTACTGAATGAATTGATGATAACGGGAGACGCATTTGGTCAGTCACTGTCGCCGCGTGGTGTTTTTCGACCTTGACGGTACGCTGCATCAGCAGGATCTCTTTGGCGCTTTTTTACGCTATCTGTTACGCCGATTACCGCTTAACGCCTTACTGGTTTTGCCCCTGTTGCCGATCGTTGGTGTGGCGATGCTGATTAAGGGGCGCGCGGCACGCTGGCCGGTAAGCGTGCTGCTGTGGGGAAGCACTTTTGGCCGGCGCGAGGCGACGCTGAAGGCGCTGGAAGCGAGCTTTATTCTCTGGTTTCGTGCAACCGTCACGCCATTTCCCACCGTGCAGCAGAGGCTGGACAGCTATCTCCAGCATCAGGATGCCGACGTCTGGCTTATCACTGGCTCACCACAAACGCTGGTGGAGCGTGCCTATGCGGATGCCCCCTGGATGTCGCGGGTGAACCTGATTGGCAGCCAGATGCAGCGGGCGTTTGGCGGGCGAGTGCTGTCAGTTCGCTGCCTGGGTCGTGAAAAAGTGGCTCAGCTCGAACAACGCCTCGGTGCGCCGCTGCGCTTGTACAGCGGCTATAGCGACAGCAAGCAGGATAATCCGCTACTCTTTTTCTGTGAGCATCGCTGGCGGGTCACCGCACGCGGCGAACTGGAACAACTGGAATAGTCGGCGCTGCGCTTCGATGGATATTGTGTATAATGCGCGGCGTTTTATCATCTGGAGTCCCCACGTTGTCCGACACTGAACTGAACCACGAATACTGGATGCGCCACGCGCTTATACTTGCCCGACGTGCCTGGGATGAAGGCGAAGTGCCGGTAGGCGCCGTACTGGTTCACAATAATCAGGTGATAGGCGAGGGCTGGAATCGTCCGATTGGCCGCCACGATCCCACCGCGCACGCGGAGATTATGGCGCTGCGTCAGGGGGGGCTGGTGTTGCAAAACTACCGGCTGATTGATACCACGCTGTACGTGACACTCGAGCCCTGTGTGATGTGCGCTGGCGCGATGGTGCATGGGCGTATTGGCAATTTGGTCTTCGGCGCTCGCGATGCCAAAACCGGCGCGGCAGGATCGCTGATTGATGTGCTGCACCATCCTGGCATGAACCACCGTGTTGAGATCACCGAAGGGGTGCTGGCTGAGGATTGCGCGGCGATGCTAAGCGATTTCTTCCGCGAACGGCGGCAGCAGAAAAAAGCGTTAAGACAGGCGGGAAAAGACGCTTAGTTTTTCGAGGTGAAGCGCAGCAGCGGCGAATCGCTGTCGTCGCTGTCTTCGCGGTCATCCCGGCGCAGGAATGAAAAAATCCCCATGTGATTTTCACTGTGCTGGAGCTCATTCGGCGAGACGGCCGGATAGGCTTGCGCAATCGCCATCTCTTCCGTCGCTTTTTTCTCTTTCTCTTGTAAATACCCCACCAGGCTTATCTGATATTTACGGATATTTTCGACGTAAGCGTAGGCTTCATGCCCACGGGCATAGCCGTAGGTGAGTTTGCTGTACCACGGTTTCTGGCTCAGTAGCGGCAGGCGCTGCTTCACGTCAGCCCAGCTGTCGGGGTTACCCTTCTGTTTGGCGGTGAGGGCGCGGGCATCCAGCATATGGGCGTAGCCCATGTTATAGGCCGCCAGCGCAAACCAGATCCGCTCTTCCTGCGGCACGCTATCGGGCACTTTGCTCATCATATCCTGCAGGTAGCGCATCCCTCCGCTAATGCTCTGCTCGGCATCGGTACGGTCGCTCAACCCCAGACTCTGGGCGGTATTTTTGGTCAGCATCATCAGGCCACGCACCCCGGTAGGGGATGTAGCGAGCGGGTCCCAGTGGGACTCCTGATAAGAAATAGCGGCCAGCAGCTTCCAGTCGATTTCGCTGGCGTATTTCTCGAACAGCGGCTGCAGATCCGGCAGCGTATTATCTACCGCGCGCAGGAAGGTGCGGGTATCGACATAATCGAAGTCGTCGCCGTGGCCGAGGTACTTCTCTTCCAGGCGGGCAAGGGTGCCGTCTTCATTAATGTTGTCGAAGAAGTCGAGCATGGCAGCGGAAAGCGTATTGTCATCGTCCTGCAGGCTAAACCAGGTCACCGGCTGCTCATCGGTCACGTCGAGGGCAACCGCCAGCTCAGGATGAACGCGCTGGAACAGACCAATTGCCACCGAATCGGCGATGGTGTAATCAAGCTTGCCGTCGATCACCGCCTGCATCAGATCGGCGGAGCTGCGTTTGTCATCGACGGTCCAACTGAGGTCCGGGTATTTGTTTGCCTGTAGGTTTTGTAGATCGCTGATGACCACCTGGCCTGGGGCAATGGTGAGCTGGTCTGCGGAGACGCTGCTGAGGCTGCGTGGACGCGTATTACCAACGCGATACACCAGCTGTTGCGATACCGAATAGTAGGTCGGCCCCGCCTGGTAGTTTTTCACGCGCTCGCTGTTATAGACCAGACCGGCGGCCAGCATGTCGGCGCTGCCGTTATCGAGATCGTCAAATAGCTGGCTGATGTTCTGTCGCACCGTAATTTTTAGCTTTACGCCCAGATAGTCGGCGAACTGCTGGGCGAGCTCATAATCGAGCCCGTAGTCCTTATTATTGACGACGGTGTAGGTCAGCGGAGATTGCACGGTACTGATGCGCAGCTCCCCCCGCTCTTTGATAGCGGCGATGCGATTCTCTGGTTTGCCAAACCAGGGAAGAGAGGGCCAGAGCGCCGCTGCGAGCAGCAACGTCACAAAGCCAATAAGCAGGTAATTAATCTTTAACTTTTTCAAATAGTTAATTCACTGCGTTGCCAGAGGTTGTTCCAGATAATCTAAAGCGTTATGACAGAATGAGCGGCATTTTGCTTAACATTGCGCCAGTTGGCAACTTATTCGAGAGATACGTCACATCTATTGATAAAGAAAAGAGATGTTTTTATTTCGACGCAAACGGTTTCGTCTGGGCGCAGGATTCTCTATAATAGCGCCCGTTCTCCCCCATTGCGCACACTGAAAGCTGAGAAGACGAGAGACTTATGATGGAAATTCTGCGTGGTTCGCCTGCACTGTCTGCATTTCGTATTAACAAACTGCTGACGCGGTTTCAGGCAGCCAACCTCCCGGTAAGCAACATTTACGCCGAGTATGTCCATTTTGCTGACCTGGACGCGCCGCTTAATAAAGAAGAGCGAGCCCGACTTGAGCGACTGTTGCAGTATGGCCCAAGCCTCAACAGCCATAACCCTACCGGTAAACTGCTGCTCGTCACCCCCCGCCCTGGCACCATCTCCCCTTGGTCTTCAAAAGCAACCGACATCGCCCATAATTGCGGTCTCTCGCAGGTTCTGCGCCTTGAGCGCGGCGTGGCGTACTACGTTGATGCTGCCAGTCTGACCGCCGAGCAGGTCAGCGCCGTGGCAGCTGAACTACACGACCGCATGATGGAGAGCGTATTTGATTCGCTGCAGGACGCCGAAAAACTGTTTGCCCATCATCAGCCGGCACCGGTTGCCAGCGTGGATCTGTTGGGGCAGGGTCGTCAGGCGCTGATTGATGCCAACATTCGTCTGGGCCTGGCGCTGGCGGACGACGAAATTGACTACCTGCAGGATGCGTTTACCAAACTGGGTCGCAACCCGAACGACATCGAACTCTATATGTTTGCTCAGGCGAACTCCGAGCACTGTCGTCACAAGATTTTTAACGCCGATTGGATTATCGACGGTAAACAGCAGCCGAAGTCGCTGTTTAAGATGATCAAAAACACCTTCGAAACCACGCCGGATCATGTGCTGTCTGCCTATAAAGACAACGCTGCAGTGATGGAAGGCTCTGAAGTGGGCCGCTACTTTGCTGACCACAAAACCGGCCGCTACGATTTCCATCAGGAGCCTGCGCATATCCTGATGAAGGTAGAAACCCATAACCACCCGACGGCTATCTCTCCATGGCCGGGTGCGGCAACCGGCTCCGGCGGTGAAATTCGCGACGAAGGCGCAACCGGTCGCGGTGCGAAGCCAAAAGCGGGTCTGGTGGGCTTCTCCGTGTCCAACCTGCGTATTCCTGGCTTTGAGCAGCCGTGGGAAGAAGATTTTGGCAAGCCGGATCGTATCGTCACCGCGCTGGACATCATGACCGACGGCCCGTTGGGCGGCGCGGCGTTCAACAACGAATTTGGCCGCCCGGCGCTGACCGGCTACTTCCGTACCTACGAAGAAAAAGTGAATAGCCACAACGGCGAAGAGCTGCGCGGCTATCACAAACCGATCATGCTGGCAGGCGGGATCGGCAACATCCGCGCCGATCACGTTCAGAAAGGTGAGATCGTGGTGGGGGCGAAGCTGATCGTCCTTGGCGGCCCGGCGATGAACATCGGCCTCGGCGGCGGCGCAGCCTCTTCGATGGCTTCCGGCCAGTCCGATGCTGACCTCGACTTCGCATCCGTACAGCGCGACAACCCGGAAATGGAACGCCGCTGCCAGGAAGTTATCGACCGCTGCTGGCAGCTGGGCGATGCCAACCCGATTCTGTTTATCCACGACGTGGGCGCGGGCGGTCTGTCTAACGCCATGCCGGAGCTGGTGAGCGACGGCGGACGCGGCGGTAAATTCCAGCTGCGCGACATCCTCAGCGATGAACCGGGCATGAGCCCGCTGGAAATCTGGTGTAACGAATCCCAGGAGCGCTATGTGCTGGCGGTTGCCGCTGACCAGCTGCCGCTGTTCGACGAGCTGTGTAAGCGTGAACGCGCGCCGTACGCGGTAATTGGTGAAGCTACCGAAGAGAAGCATCTGACCCTCGGCGACAGCCACTTCGACAACCAGCCGATCGACATGCCGCTGGACGTGCTGCTTGGCAAAACGCCGAAAATGACCCGCGACGTGCAGACGCTGAAAGCGAAGGGCGAAGCGCTTGCGCGTGAACAGATTACGATTGCCGATGCGGTGAACCGCGTACTGCATCTGCCGACCGTAGCGGAGAAAACCTTCCTCGTGACCATCGGCGACCGTACGGTCACCGGCATGGTCGCGCGCGACCAGATGGTTGGCCCATGGCAGATCCCGGTAGCGAACTGCGCGGTGACCACCGCCAGCCTCGACAGCTATTACGGCGAAGCGATGTCTATCGGTGAACGTGCGCCGGTTGCGCTGCTGGACTTTGCCGCCTCCGCCCGTCTGGCGGTAGGTGAAGCGCTGACCAACATTGCCGCAACCCAGATTGGCAACATCAAACACATTAAGCTCTCGGCAAACTGGATGTCAGCGGCAGGTCACCCTGGCGAAGACGCCGGTCTGTACGAAGCGGTGAAAGCGATTGGCGAAGAGATGTGCCCGCAGCTGGGCCTGACCATTCCGGTGGGCAAAGACTCCATGTCGATGAAAACCCGCTGGCAGGAAGGTAACGAGCAGCGCGAAATGACCTCGCCGCTGTCGCTGGTGATTTCCGCCTTTGCTCGCGTCGAAGACGTGCGCCACACCATCACGCCGCAGCTGGTGACTGAAGATAACGCCCTGCTGCTGATTGACCTCGGCAAGGGCCATAACGCGCTGGGCGCGACCGCACTGGCGCAGGTTTACCGTCAATTGGGCGATAAACCAGCCGACGTTCGCGACGTGGCACAGCTGAAAGGCTTCTACGAGGCGATTCAGGCACTGGTCGCACAGCGTAAGCTGCTGGCCTACCACGACCGCTCCGACGGTGGCCTGCTGGTCACCCTGGCTGAAATGGCCTTTGCCGGTCACTGCGGCGTGGAAGCCGACGTGGCAACCCTCGGCGACGATCGTCTGGCGGCGCTGTTCAACGAAGAGCTGGGCGCGGTGATTCAGGTTCGCGCCTCTGACCGCGAGGCGGTAGAAGCGATTCTGGCGGCGAACGGCCTGGCAGAGTGCGTGCACTTCCTCGGTAAAGCCGTTGAAGGTGACCGCTTCACCCTGACCGCTAACGGTCAGCCGGTATTTAGCGAAAGCCGCTCACAGCTTCGTATGTGGTGGGCAGAAACCACCTGGCAGATGCAGCGTCTGCGTGACAACCCAGAGTGTGCCGATCAGGAACACGAGGCGAAAGCCAACGATAACGATCCGGGCCTCAATGTGAAGCTCACCTTCGATATCGCCGCCGACGTCGCAGCACCTTACATCTCCACCGGGGCGCGTCCGAAAGTGGCGGTACTGCGCGAGCAGGGCGTGAACTCCCACGTTGAGATGGCGGCTGCCTTCCATCGTGCGGGCTTTGACGCCATCGACGTACACATGAGCGACCTGCTGGCAGGGCGTACCGGTCTGGCGGACTTCCAGGCGCTGGTGGCCTGCGGTGGCTTCTCTTACGGTGACGTACTCGGTGCGGGTGAAGGTTGGGCGAAATCCATCCTGTTTAACAACCGCGTTCGCGATGAGTTTGCGACCTTCTTCCACCGTCCGCAGACCCTGGCGCTGGGCGTCTGCAACGGCTGTCAGATGATGTCTAACCTGCATGAGCTGATCCCAGGCAGCGACCTGTGGCCGCGCTTTGTGCGTAACCACTCCGACCGTTTTGAAGCGCGCTTCAGCCTGGTGGAAGTCGCCAGCAGCCCATCGCTGCTGCTTGCCGGTATGGAAGGCTCCCGTATGCCAATCGCCGTCTCTCACGGTGAAGGTCATGTGGAAGTTCGCGACGGTGCGCATCTGGCACAGCTGGAAAGCAAAGGGCTGGTGGCGCTACGTTTCGTGGATAACTTCGGTAAAGTCACTGAAGCCTATCCGGCGAACCCGAACGGTTCTCCTAATGGGATCACCGCGGTAACCAACGAAAGCGGTCGCGTCACCATTATGATGCCGCACCCGGAGCGCGTGTTCCGTACGGTTTCCAACTCCTGGCACCCGGAAAACTGGGGCGAGGACAGCCCGTGGATGCGTATTTTCCGCAATGCGCGTAAGCAGCTTGGTTAAGACTAACGCTTAATGTATCAAGCCCCTCCTGGTGAGGGGCTTTTTTATCGGTAGGCCGGATAAGGCGTTTACGCCGCCATCCAGCAATGTGCGCAGATTTGCCTGATGGCGCTGCGCTTATCAGGCCTACATGAATGCGTTGGTATCGAGAGTGTCGGGAAACCCCGACATTGAGGGTGTGCTTGTGTCGCCAAATGGAGACATTTAACTATTTGATTTGTTTTATTTTTTTAATAATGCACTTTGGGTGTTGCTAATTAGCGACACAATGCCCAAAAACTGCTTTCATCCCTCCATGAACATGTTTCATGTATTTTCTATATTTATCATTGTGTTAATTTATTGTTTTGTATTTTGGCACGCATCATGCATAATATTAATCAGTGGCTCATTCACCTTCTTATGTCAGCCCCTTCGGGACGTGCTACATAAACTTCGAATGACGCACAACAAGGTGCCTGCCGTCCAGCAACTGATAATAGCGCTGCTTTATCAACCATATAGCGCTGCTTTATCAACCATCGGGCGAAACGTTGAGTTAGGCACCGCCTTATTCCATAACAAAGCCGGGCTTCTGCCCGGCTTTGTTATTTCTGGCCTTTCCCTCATCGATATCCTCAGTTAGCATTCCGGTACGTTGATTGACTGAGATACCTCTTTTGAAACGCCCCTCGCTTTCTCCACGATCGCTTCGCCAACTGGTGACGCTGGCTTTCCTGCTGATTCTGCTGCCGCTGCTGGTGCTTGCCTGGCAGGCATGGCAGAGCCTCAACATGCTCAGCGCTCAGGCCGAACAGACTAACCGCACCACGCTGATGGATGCCCGACGCAGCGAAGCGATGGCGAACGTCGCGCTGGATATGGAGCGTAGCTACCGCCAGTACTGCGTGCTGGATGACCCAACGCTGGCGAAGGTGTACCAGAGTCAACGTAAACGCTATAGCGATATGCTGGAAGCGCACGCGGGTGTGCTGCCAGATGACACGCTCTACCAGCGACTGCGGCAGAATCTCCACGACCTGACGGCCCTCCAGTGCACCAACAGCGGCCCGGAAAAGCAGGCGGTGGCGAAGCTTGAAGCTTTCTCCAGCGCCAACGGTGAGCTGGTGCAGGCTACCCGTACCGTGGTCTTCTCTCGTGGGCAGCAACTCCAACAGGCGATTGCCGAACGCGGCCAGTTCTTTGGCTGGCAGGCATTGGTGCTGTTCCTGGTGAGCCTGGCGATGGTGCTGCTGTTTACCCGCATGATTATCGGCCCGGTGAAGGGCATCGAGAGCATGATTAACCGGCTGGGCGAAGGGCAGTCGCTGGACGGTGAGGTGATGTTCCGCGGCCCGCGCGAGCTGCGTTCCGTCGGGCAGCGAATTATCTGGCTCAGCGACCGCCTCTCCTGGCTGGAGTCGCAGCGTCACCAGTTCCTGCGCCATCTTTCCCATGAACTGAAAACGCCGCTCGCCAGCATGCGCGAGGGCACCGAGCTGTTAGCCGATCAGGTGGTCGGCCCGCTGACGGCGGAGCAAAAAGAGGTGGTGGATATTCTTGATAGCAGCAGCCGCAATCTACAAACCCTGATTGAACAGCTGCTGGACTACAACCGTAAACTCAGTGAAACCGCCGTGCGCATGGAGTATGTGGCACTGGCACCGCTAGTCGAGCTGGTGGTTTCTGCGCACAGTCTGCCGGCAAGGGCTAAACTGATGCACACGCAGGTCGACCTGCAGGCACCGGCTTGCCTGGCGGAACCGACTTTATTGCTGAATGCGTTGGATAATCTCTACTCGAATGCGGTGCACTATGGCACTGAATCCGGTAACATTTATCTCCGTAGTCATCGGGACGGCTCGCGGATAGCCATAGACGTTATCAATACCGGAACGCCGATCCCGGATAGCGAAAAATTAATGATTTTCGAGCCTTTCTTTCAGGGTAGCCATCAGCGCAAAGGTGCGGTGAAGGGGAGCGGCCTGGGATTGAGCCTTGCGCGCGACTCCGTTCGGAAAATGCACGGCGAACTACAGCTTCTCGACACCCAGGACGGTAACGTCTGTTTTCGCATTGAACTCCCGGTACCTGGGCTGGAAAAAACAACCACATGAATCGAAATCGAGTCACTATGCCCCAATTCTTAGCACGGACGAGTCGGATACCACGGCGGTGGTGCGGCGGGCTGTTTGGGCTCGCCTGCCTGATGCTCTCCGGATGTAATAGCGCACTGACGCCGCACAGTCTCGGCAGCAGCACCGAAGGCAGTGAACCGCGCCAGCAGGTAGCGGATTATCTGTCGACTAACTGCGACGATATCTGGTCACTGGACGGCGATACCGCAGAGAACAACCCCCTTTACTGGCTGCGCAGCGTGGACTGTGCCAATCGCCTGTCGGCGGCGCGTGCGCGTGCCGAAGCCAGTCCGCTGACGGCGGATACCTGGCAGAGTGCGTTTAAGCGCGGCATCCTGCTGGCTAATGCCAAAATCACCCCGACCGAGCGTCGGCAGGTGGTCACGGCGATTGATACCCTTAGCCCGCAAATTCCGGTCCGCATTCGCCCGCTGTACCAACTCTGGCGCGATGGTCAGGTATTGCAGCTATCGCTGTCTGAAGAGCGTCAACGTTACAGCAAACTGCAGGAGACCAGCGACGGTCAACTGGACGCGCTGCGCCTGCAGCAGCAACAGCTACAGGGTGAGCTGGACTTAACCACCCGCAAACTGCAAAACCTGACGGATATCGAACGCCAGCTCTCTACCCGCAAACCGGGCGCCGATATGTCTCACGGCGCGGCATCTGACGAGGATAAGCATGACTAACCGTAAACCTGCGCATTTGCTGCTGGTGGATGACGACCCCGGCCTGCTGAAGCTTCTCGGGATGCGTCTGACCAGCGAAGGCTATCGGGTTGTGACGGCAGAAAGTGGCCAGCAGGGGCTGCGCGTGCTGGCCAAAGAGCGTATTGACCTGGTGATCAGCGACCTGCGGATGGACGAGATGGACGGCCTGCAGCTGTTTGGCGAAATTCAGAAAGTGCAGCCGGGGATGCCGGTGATTATTCTGACCGCCCACGGCTCAATTCCGGAAGCGGTCTCGGCGACTCAGCAGGGCGTGTTCAGCTTCTTAACCAAACCGGTGGATAAAGACGCGCTGTATAAAGCCATCGACGAAGCGCTGGAGCGCACGTCACCGGCAAACGATGAACGGTGGCGGGAAGCGATTGTCACCCGCAGCCCGCTGATGCTGCGTCTGCTTGAACAGGCGCAGATGGTGGCGCAGTCGGACGTCAGCGTACTGATTAACGGCCAGAGCGGTACCGGGAAAGAGATTCTGGCGCAGGCCATTCACAACGCCAGCCCGCGTCACGCCAAGCCGTTTGTGGCGATCAACTGTGGGGCGCTGCCAGAGCAACTGCTGGAGTCGGAACTGTTCGGCCACGCGCGCGGCGCGTTTACCGGCGCAGTCAGCCACCGGGAAGGTCTGTTCCAGGCAGCGGAAGGCGGCACGCTGTTTCTTGATGAAATTGGCGATATGCCCACGCCGCTGCAGGTAAAACTGCTGCGTGTGCTGCAGGAGCGTAAGGTGCGCCCGCTTGGCAGCAACCGCGATCTCGATATCAATGTACGTATCATCTCGGCGACCCACCGGGATCTACCGAAAGCGATGGCCCGCGGCGAGTTTCGTGAAGATCTCTTCTACCGCCTGAACGTGGTGAACCTCAAGATCCCAACGCTTGCCGAACGTACCGAGGATATTCCGCTGCTGGCAAACTACCTGCTGCGTCAGTCGGCGGATCGTCATAAGCCGTTCGTTCGCGCCTTTTCCACCGATGCCATGAAGCGCTTGATGGCGGCCAACTGGCCGGGTAACGTGCGCCAGCTGGTCAACGTGATCGAGCAGTGCGTGGCGCTGACCTCATCGCCGGTCATCAGCGATGCGCTGGTTGAGCAGGCGCTGGAAGGGGAGAACACCGCGTTACCTACCTTCGTGGAAGCACGCAATCAGTTTGAGCTCAACTACCTGCGCAAGCTGCTGCAAATCACCAAAGGCAACGTCACTCATGCAGCACGTATGGCCGGACGCAACCGTACGGAGTTCTATAAATTGCTCTCTCGCCATGAACTGGATGCGAACGACTTTAAAGAGTAGCACCCGAAATACGTCTGATTTATGATACGGTGAGCAACCGGTTACGCGATAAAAACGACAGGAACACCATGAAAAAAATTGATGCGATTATTAAACCCTTCAAACTCGATGACGTACGTGAAGCGCTGGCGGAAGTTGGCATCACCGGGATGACGGTAACGGAAGTGAAAGGCTTTGGCCGTCAGAAAGGTCATACCGAGCTGTACCGCGGTGCAGAGTACATGGTGGACTTTCTGCCGAAGGTGAAAATTGAGATCGTGGTGACCGACGATATCGTCGATACCTGTGTGGATACTATTATCCGCACCGCGCAGACCGGCAAAATCGGCGACGGCAAAATCTTTGTCTTCGACGTGGCGCGCGTGATTCGTATCCGTACCGGCGAAGAAGACGACGCAGCAATCTAATCGATGTAGGCCGGATAAGCGAAGCGCTATCCGGCAGAGCCTGTGCTGGGTGCCGGATGGCGGCGTAAACGCCTTATCCGGCCTACAGCATAACGCCATAGGCCGTTTCCATTACTCGTCGGCCTGCGCCATCGCTACGCTGGACGAACCCAACAGACGTTTCAACGCCACCAGTACTACAATCAGCGCCACTACGCCCAGCGTCCATTCCCCCATCTGCGAGAAAAAGTGCCCATAGGCATCGATAGCCGTATCGTTAATTTGTGATTCGGTGGTTTTCTGCGCCACCACACCTGCCAGCCAGTTAGCGACTGAGCCGGTTGCCAGCATGTAGATGCCGGTCAGTACGCCGGTCACCCCTGGCAAGTTCAGGCGCGTAATCTGCGCCATCGCCACCGGGTCAATAAACAACTCGGCAAAGCCCATCAGTGCCAGCCCGGCGACCATCATGCCCATAGAGGCCTGACCGTGCAGCTGGGCGCCGTGCGCGTTCAGCGCCAGCAGCATGAAACCGGCGCCCATCAACACCAGCCCGAATGCGAACTTCAACCATACCCGCAGGGCAGAGCTAACGCTGCTTTCCGGACGCGACAGCCAGGCCAGCACCACGCCTGCCGTCATCACGGCAACCGCGTTGACCGACTGGAAGAGGGCGGTTGGCACTTCAACGTTCAGCCAGCGACGGTTCACGAAGTGATCGATAAACAGGCTGATAGAGCTGCCGCCCTGCTGAGCCAGTACCCAGAACAGCGTGCCGGTCAGCATCAGCAAAATGATTTGCGATAGGACGCGGCGCTGTGCCGGGAAACGCAGCATAATGCGCGCCACGATTACGGCGGCGGCCGCGCAGACGATCGCCAGCAGATAGCCTGACCAGTCATTTTGCAGCAGCAGGGTGAAGAACAGCGGCGCGATGCATAGCGTTAGCGCCAGCCAGCCCCAGGTCGGTAAGACAAACTTCACCGCTCGCAGCGCAGGTTTGTTCACCCCTTGCGTATGGCGGAAATGGCGATGGCCGCTTAAGAAGACGATCAGGCCAATAAACATGCCGATGCCTGCCAGCGCGAAACCGACGTGCCAGCCGTACCACTGCGCTGCCAGCCCGCAGGCGATAGGCGCCGCAATGGAGCCGATGTTGCCCGCCGCGTACAGCAGCGAAAAACCGCCGTCGCGACGGTTGTCATCGGGGGCGTACATCTCACCCAACAGACAGCTGATATTGGATTTAAACAGGCCGTAGCCGCAGATGATAATTCCCAGCGCAAGGTACAAACTCCACGTGGAGTCCGATTCCACACCGAGTACGATATGCCCAAGCGTCATCAGCAGCGCACCGGATATGACGGCGGTTCGGTTGCCGAGCAGGCGGTCGGCGAGCCAGCCGCCCAGAATAGGGGTGACATAGACCAGCGAGGCGTAGGCGCTGAACAGGTCGATAGCGTGGCTGTCGTTGAAACCAAGCTGGTGGGTAAGGTAAAGGATGAGCAGGGCACGCATGCCGTAGAAGCTAAAATATTCCCAGATTTGAATCGCCACGATGTAGTAGATCGCGCGCGGTTGTGAGGGTGTTTTCATGTCGATTCCTTGTTGTGTGGATGCACGAAAAAGGGAAGCGACTAGCCGCTTCCCTCTGTTTTTTTAATTATTTTTTAGCGTCTTTCAGCACTTTAACCGTGTAGCGACCATCCGCCTGACGGTAGGCGCCGTGGATGTCGGTTTCGAAGCCCGGGTAATGCGCGCCGATTTCGCACAGCATCTGCAGGAACTCCAGCACCGGACGGCTCTCTTCGGTGATCATCTCACCCGGCATCACCAGCGGCACGCCCGGAGGGTACGGCAGGATCATGTTGGCGTTGATACGGCCAACGACTTCATCCAGATAGACCTCTTCCGTTTCGCCATGAAGCTCTTTCTGGAACGCCTCGAACGGGGTGATTTCCATGGCTGGCAGCACTTCAAACGCGCGGAACATCAGGTCCGGCAGGTTGTGGTGCTCAACCAATTTATGGATGCTCTGCGCCAGCTCCTGAATACGCATGTTTTCATAGAATTCAGGCGCTTCCTGGTACAGCGAAGGCAGAATGTTTTTCACCCGCAGGTTCAGGTCAAAGGCGCGTTTGAACTCGGTCAGCGCGCGCAGCAGGCTCAGCGCTTTGGTTTTATCGATCCCGATGCTGAACAGGAACAGCAGGTTGTATGGGCCGGTTTTCTCAACGATGATGCCGCGCTCGTCGAGGTATTTGGCGACCAGGCTTGCCGGAATACCGAAGTCATCCATGGTACCGTCTTTTTTCATGCCCGGCGTCAGGATGGTGACTTTGATCGGGTCGAGGTACATGTGTTCGTTATCGATGTTTTTAAAGCCGTGCCATGCGCTGTCAGAACGCAGCGGCCAGCAGTCAGGGCCGTCGATGTGCTCCGGCTGCCAGACGTCAAAGAACCAGCCTTCGGACTCACCTTTGAGACGTTTGATCTCTTTACGGAACTTGATTGCCCGCTCGATAGAACCGTTAATCAGACGCTTACCGGCATTGCCTTTCATCATCGCTGCGGCGGTTTCGGTGGAGGCCACGATGCCGTAATGCGGAGAGGTGGTGGTGTGCATCATGTAGGCTTCGTTGAAGGTCTCTTCGTTGATGTCGCCTTTCACGTGGATCATTGATGCCTGAGAGAACGCCGCCAGCAGTTTGTGCGTGGACTGGGTCTCATAAATCACTTTGCCTTCAACACGGTCGCCGCTCATCCCACATTTACCCGCATAGATTGGCGAGAAGTTGGTGTAAGGCACCCAGGCAGAGTCGAAGTGGATGGATTTCACATCCAGCGTCTTCTTGATGTAGTCGGTGTTGTACAGCAGACCATCATAGGTGGAGTTGGTGATCACCGCATGCACCGGCCAGGTGGCGTTTGGCGTCGCTTTCACGCGTTTTTCAATGGTGGCGCGCTGGAATTCGCTCTGCGGGATACCGCCGAGAATACCGTAAGCGTTACGGGTTGGGCGGAAGTAGATCGGCGTAATGTTGCTCATCATCATCAGATGGGTGAGCGATTTATGGCAGTTACGGTCGATAAGCACGGTGCTGCCCGCTGGTGCGGAGTACATGCCGACGATTTTGTTCGCGGTAGACGTACCGTTAGTCACCATATAGCTGCGCTCGGCGTTAAAGACGCGAGCGATATACTCTTCGGCTTCTTTGTGCGGGCCGGAGTGGTCCAGCAGAGAGCCCAGCTCGGAAACGGAGATGGAGATGTCAGATTTCATGGCGTTAGGGCCGAAGAAATCATGGAAGATGCTGCCAACCGGGCTTTTCTGGAAGGCGGTGCCGCCCATGTGGCCTGGAGTACAGAAGGTGTATTTACCTTCACGCACGTATTTGAACAGCACTTTGGTCAGCGGTGGCAGAATGGCGTCGATGTATTCGTCGGTGCTCTGGCGGATTTTCGCCGCAATGTCAGCCGCGGCGCCCAGCGCGTATTCGAAGAAACGAACCTGCATGCGCAGATCGTTGAGGCTGACGTCCAGCGTGGAGTAGCTGTTGGCAAAAGCATAAACCGGCATGTACTCGTTCAGCGCGCTGATCTCTTCGCACAGCTCAAGGTTGTACTTATCCCAGTCAAAAATCACGCCGCACAGATTGGCATTATTTTCAATCAGCTTCAGCAGGTCTTCACGGTCATTTGGGTAAACAATGCGGAAGTTCAGGCCTTCCAGTGCGCGATGAAGTTCACGAATAGGCTCTTCTTTAAAGTAGACGCCCATGTGGTTCATGATAGCAATAACGTTCATAGTCATAGTCATGTTTCCGGATAAAGAAGGCCCCTCCCGCTATGATGTAGCAGGTGAAGGTAGGAGCCTTTAGAGAAATTAGGGGGAGCGATTAAAGCGCTTCAGCCGTTTTGTTTTCGTCGTCGTTATGCTGACGCTGGTGCATTTTGCGACCGTAGAACATCAGGATGACCAGGCTGACGATGAAGGTACCGGACAGTTCGAAAGAGCTTGCGCCCATCAGCGCGATGAAGCAGAACGCACAGCCCAGAACCGAACAGATAAGGCTGACGAAGTTGCGCACGTTGATGCCTTCGAAGCGAATCAGGTCAACGCAGGAGTAGAAGTAAGGCAGCATGGTCAGCAGCACGGCAATACCGGTCAGCTCACCGAACAGGTCAGAGGCTTTACCGCCGTTGGAGTTCATTACGGTGATGATGATCATCAGACCGGTCATTTTCAGGCCAGCCAACAGCAGGCCTTTCTTAGGAATGCCGTTTTTATCGAGCTCGCCATACACTTTCGGGAAGTTGCCATCGTTGGCGGCACGCACGCCTGCCTGACCAACCAGCATCATCCACGAACCCAGAGACGTCAGGCACGCAAAGGCGGTGAAGGCGGAAACCAGCGGTGCGGCCCAGCTACCCAGAATGGTAGAGGCGCTGACGGCAAACGGTGCGCCGGAAGAGGCCATCACGGAAGCTGGATACATACCGGAAATAACCTGAGTGGCGGCGATATAAACGATACCCGCCAGCGCGGTACCCAGCATGGTTGCCATCGGTACGGTACGTTTCGGGTTTTTCACCATGCCGGTGCTGACGGCGGCAGATTCCACGCCGACGAACGCCCACAGGCACAGAAGAATACTTTTAATCACCGCGTGTGGATCGGTAGTGGTAGAGGTGTTCCAGTTGGCGTGGTAGGTCGCCATATCAAACCAGTGCCAGCCGACAACGGCAGTTAACACAACCGGGATCAACACCAGGAACAGGCCAATAGTGGTCAGACGGCTTACCCAGGTACCGCCCAGCATATTGATAAAGGTGAACAGCCACACGATGGCGATACACGCGATACCGGCAGGAATAGGGTCATTTAATACCGGGAAATAGGTGGATAAATAAGAGACGGCGGTAATACCGATAGCCAGGTTACCGATCCAGTTGGCGTGGTAATAAAGGACGCCGGTCTGGAAGCCGAAAGCGGGAGATAATTCACCAGCGTACGCAATGGGGCCACCCTGTTGCGGGTTCTTCGTTGCCAGTCGAGCGTAAACGTAAGCCAGTGACATGGCACCAATAATAGAAATAACCCAGCCCCAAATGGCAATACCACCGATGCTGGCGAGGTTCGCGGGTAATAATGCGATACCGCTCCCCATCATATTCCCGGCAACAACGCCGGTACAGGCAAATAGCCCGATCTTCTTGGCAGAACTCATGTTCGTTTCTCCTGAACAGTATTTTTAGGACCGGATCGCAGAATGAGTAATACCAATTGACCCGACCAACTGATGGTAATTATTACTGAGCAGGCTAAGAGAAGTCCTAAAGTAAAAGTGAAATTAAAACAAACATGAAAAAGATGAGGTCTTTACCTTTTTTGCTTAACACATCAGGATAAAAATTTTATATCAGGAAAAGGTAAATAACTTCTAATTACAAGTGGTTAGGTGGCGGTGCCCCATGAGGGGAAATGTTGTCACAAGGTAACAAATAACACCTTGCGACAACATCAATATTACATTAAGAACGCGGTTATTTAACCGTGATAATCGAATTGTTAGGCTGGCGATGACTCTTTAGCTAAAAAAGACTGCAAATACGGGACTATTTTCTCAATTGACGTCTGGAATACGCCATTCTGAATCCAGTACAGCGTGTTCTCGCCTGGTCGTAAATTAAATGCCGTAATATAGGCATCAGCCGCCAGACGACTCTCACCTTTCATTTCATAAACTTTACCCAGCAGTACGTAGTTAAGCCATGACATCTCAATTTCAATGCTTTTATTCACGAAATCAAAAGCGTTGTCGATGTTGCCTTTGCTTAAATAATCGATGGCTTTAATTCGATACAGGATGGAACTGCCTTGAATATCCGGCATTTGTTCTACATGCGCTAATTCTTCATTTAGTGCGGCCAATTGCTGGGTATCAAAAGGTTGCTGTGATTGACGTAAGACGTCCACCATTGCTTTTTGCGCATAGGCGTAGGTGAAGCCGGGTGAGGATTTCGTGATGTTCTCAAGCAGCGTGCTGGCCTTGTTTAACGATGGTGCATCACCAACAGAAACCATCTGCAGCGCCTGGTAAAACTGGGCCAGCGACTGGGTTTCCGGCAGCTTCAGCCGGGTTAGCTGTTTCTGCATCTCCTCTGGCCACGGTTGGGCCAGCGCGCTGGAGAGGCTATCGAACAGATCGCCCTGGATAGAGACCAGGTTGCTATCGGTGACGAAGTAGCGCTTATCGAGCATGGTCGAACCGTCGGCGTTGTCGATAAGCAGCACCGACATAAAGCACTGCTGGGCGCGGTAGTGGCGCTGATTCACAAAGCTGATGGTCAGCGTCTTCCCGGAGCTGCTCGGTTCATTGACGTTATAGTTGGTTTTGTCGTGAACCATAAAGGTGGAATAGGTGTTCAGCGAGGTGGTAATCAGCGTGCCGAGGCCGATGGCATACGACTGCTGCGAGACCCAGTTATTACAGGAGGAGCCCGGTTCAAAGCGAACGTCAATATCGCGTGGGTTAAGCAGCAGGTGTGTATGCGTTACCTGCGGATGCGGGCGCACCACGCTCAGCAGGATCATGGCAATCAGTACGCCAAGCGATAATAAAAAGGCGCACTGAGTCCAGAAGTTGGCAAACCAGCGGCGTGGTTTAGGCTCTACAGCGGCGGCACGCGCGGGCGTTACCGGAGCGCTATCAAGGGCGGTGGTAGGCTGTATCTCAGCGGCTTCACCTGGTATTTCAGACTCGCTAAGCCAGGTGACGGGGGCCGTAAGCTGATAGCCGCGTTTGGGCACGGTAATAATGTATTCGGCGTGGCTATCGCCACCGTCGCGCAACGATTTACGCAGTTCAGAAATACTCTGGGTGACCACATGACTGGTCACAATATTTCGCATCCAGATGTTATCAATAAGCTCGTCGCGGCTGAGCACTTCCCCTGGGTGGTGGGCAAAATACATCAGCAGATCGATTAATCGAGGTTCCAGAGTGAGCTGGCGTCCAGGGCGACTAATTTGATTCACTGAAGGCGTGACGAGCCATTCCCCAACGCGCACAAACGGTTGTTGCATAAAAATGAATCACCAAAGGAAAAGAAAATAGATAAGTGAGTAATGATAACACAATTCACTACCCTATTTTTTGACCGGGATAAGCGCAAAGGGGTAGGAGGGCGGGTAGGAAACTACCCGCCTGGAAAGAAAAGATTACAGGACTTTATGCGGGCCGAAGCATTCGTAGTGGATACGTTCGGCGTTGACGCCAACGGCAAGCAGCTGTTTTGCCGCATGCTGCATAAAGGCAACCGGGCCGCACAGGTAGAACTGCATCTGTGGGTCTTGCAGCTTATCGGCAAGCGGTGCCAGCGCCATGAGCCCTTCGCTGTCGAACGCGCCGGACTGGCGGTCCGCGTCGGTCGGGGTGCGATACCATAGGTGAGAAGTGAAGTCTGGCAGCGCGCTACCCAGCGTTTTCACTTCATCGGCAAAGGCGTGAACGCTGCCGTTTTCTGCGGCGTGGAACCAGTTTACCTGTGCCGGATGGCGGTTTTTCGACAGCGTATCCAGCATCGCGAGCATCGGGGTTTGCCCTACGCCGCCGGAGATCAGGGTGACCGGCGTTTGCTGTGTGACGTTAAGGAAGAAATCACCGGCAGGTGCGGCCAGATGGACCACGTCACCTTCTTTTGCCGCGTTATGCAGCCAGTTCGACACCTGCCCGCCGTTTTCACGTTTCACGGCGATGCGGTAGCCTTTACCGTCCGGCTTGCGGGTCAGTGAGTACTGACGAATCTCCTGATACTCGAAATCTTCCGGCTTCAGCCATACCGCCAGATACTGCCCCGGCTGGTAATCCGCCACCGGCTGACCATCGACCGGTTCCATCTCGAAGCTGGTAATCAGGTCACTGCGCGGCGTCTTTTTGACGATCCGGAAAGCACGAGTGCCTTCCCAGCCGCCGGTTTTGCTGGCGTTATCCTGATAAATCTCGGCTTCACGGTTGATAAACACGCCTGCCAGTACGCCATAGGCCTTACCCCAGGCATCCAGCACTTCCTGGCCTGGGCTAAACATTTCATCCAGCGTCGCCAGCAGGTGTGCGCCCACAATGTTGTACTGCTCTGGTTTGATCTGGAAGCTGGTATGCTTCTGGGCGATTTTCTCTACCGCCGGCAGCAGCGCAGGCAGGTTTTCAATATTGCTGGCGTAGGCGGCAATGGCGTTAAACAGCGCTTCACGCTGGTCGCCGTTACGCTGGTTGCTCATATTGAAAATCTCTTTCAGCTCCGGGTTATGGGTAAACATCCGGTCATAAAAGTGGGCGGTGAGCTTCGGGCCGGTTTCAACCAGCAGGGGGATAGTGGCTTTTACGGTGGCGATGGTTTGAGCGTCTAGCATGGCAGGTCTTCCTTTCTGTGTTATCTAATGTTGCATGTTAAATGCATCTTATAAAAATACCCCTGCTTTGTAAATGGTTCTTTGAAAGAATGCACCATTACGGTTACAACATGAATTATTCACATCACAATCCTGAAAAGAAATCCGTTTCCCCGCGTTAGCCCTTTATTCCTCAACCCCTTGTGTGGTGCGGAGGTAATCGTTTGCGTAATTTCGTTTGTCAAGACCTGTTATCGCAGAACTAATCAGTTATACTGTTGGCCGTTGTCCAATTGGACTGCCTTTTCAGGCCAAAATTTAATTGTTAGCTGAGTCAGGAGATGCGGATGTTAAAGCGTGAAATGAACATTGCCGATTATGATGCCGAACTGTGGCAGGCTATGGAGCAGGAAAAAGTACGTCAGGAAGAGCACATCGAACTGATCGCCTCCGAAAACTACACCAGCCCTCGCGTTATGCAGGCGCAGGGTTCTCAGCTGACCAACAAATACGCTGAAGGTTACCCAGGCAAACGCTACTACGGCGGTTGCGAATACGTTGATATCGTTGAACAGCTGGCGATTGACCGCGCGAAAGAACTGTTCGGCGCAGATTACGCTAACGTACAGCCGCACTCCGGCTCTCAGGCTAACTTCGCGGTCTACACCGCACTGCTGCAGCCGGGCGATACCGTTCTGGGTATGAACCTGGCGCAGGGCGGCCACCTGACTCACGGCTCCCCGGTTAACTTCTCCGGTAAACTGTACAACATCATCCCTTACGGTATTGATGAGTCCGGTAAAATTGACTATGCCGACATGGCTAAACAGGCTCAGGAACATAAACCGAAGATGATCATCGGTGGCTTCTCTGCCTACTCTGGCGTTGTAGACTGGGCAAAAATGCGTGAAATCGCAGACAGCATCGGTGCATACCTGTTCGTCGACATGGCGCACGTTGCTGGTCTGATTGCCGCAGGCGTTTACCCGAACCCGGTTCCACACGCTCACGTCGTGACCACTACCACTCACAAAACCCTGGCGGGCCCACGCGGTGGCCTGATCCTGGCGAAAGACGGTAGTGAAGAGCTGTACAAAAAACTGAACTCCGCCGTGTTCCCAAGCGCGCAGGGTGGCCCTCTGATGCACGTTATCGCCGGTAAAGCGGTGGCGCTGAAAGAAGCGATGGAGCCAGAGTTCAAGGTTTACCAGCAGCAGGTTGCTAAAAACGCCAAAGCGATGGTGGAAGTGTTCCTGAACCGTGGCTACAAAGTGGTTTCCGGCGGTACTGAAAACCACCTGTTCCTGCTGGATCTGGTTGATAAAAACCTGACCGGTAAAGAAGCTGATGCCGCGCTGGGTCGTGCGAACATCACCGTGAACAAAAACAGCGTACCGAACGATCCTAAGAGCCCGTTCGTGACCTCCGGTATTCGTATCGGTTCCCCAGCGGTAACTCGTCGCGGCTTTAAAGAAGCTGAAGTGAAAGAGCTGGCTGGCTGGATGTGCGATGTACTGGACAACATCAACGATGAGTCCGTCATCGAAAGCGTCAAAGCGAAAGTGCTGGCTATCTGCGCTCGCTTCCCGGTTTACGCGTAATCGTTAACCGTAAGATGCAGAAAAGGCCGCGTATGCGGCCTTTTTTTATGCCCGATGGTGCTGCGCTTATCGAACCTACAACGCTTTTGTAGGCTTGATAAGGCGAAGCCGCCATCAAGCAAACCTTCAACGCCTATCTAACGAAATTTTCCCCGGCCCGACAATCGCCAGCAGCAGGAACGCGCCTGAAATGCTGATGTTCTTATAGAAGTTAATCATGTTCGGCATCACCGCATCGCCGGTCATGTTCCAGAAGTGGTGACCAATCACCGCCGTCCCCAGAGTGTAGAAAATAAAAATCACCGCCAGTGGACGAGTAAAGAAGCCCAGAATCACCAGAATAACGGCCGGCACTTCCATCACGATCGCGATGATAGCCGCCAGCGACGGCATCGGTGCGCCTGAAGCTGCCATGTATTGTACCGTTCCGTCGAAGTGGAGCATTTTGGGATAGCCGAAGAGAATAAACAGCAGCACGATAGCGATACGCGCAATCAACAACAGCAGGTCGCGCGAGGCGCCAAAGTCGAGATAACGGAGAGCGTTCATGGTCATTCCATTGTGTAAGTATGTGTGATTTAAACGTAATACACAAAAGGCCTCCCCGCCACCGCGGACCTATAAATCAGTCTTATGGTTGGGGGCGCATCGCGCTACGGTTGGACGATAAACCCGCTTTGATGCCCGGTTATATGAATATTTCTAATACGAAGTTAGCCGATTTTCTGGCCGCTGCCGCTGGAGTATCAATGAGAAGCCTTCAGAACCTTACCGCATTTTTCATCGCTGGCCTGACCGTTACCGCTCATAGCGGCCTGGATGCACTCCTGGTAATCCAGCGGAGAAATGGTTTCGTTGCTGCTGTGGGTTTGAGGCTTTGATGCGCTGCTGGCGCAGCCGATCAACAAAAGCGCGACGAGCGCAGGGATAAGCGTTTTCATGGTTCCGTCCTGAGTTATTGGTGTCCGTGTTGACAGTGTGCACCGCTGCGAAAGCCAGCGCTGTAACCGTTTGTGTGGACGGATGACTGGCGCAAAAACAACTAAAGGTGATATCCATCACAATTCTCTCGTGAGCGTGAGGAGTAGTGCTCTCCAGAATGTGGAGGGAGTCATTAGACTAGGGGCTCCAAAACGGGAGGACCCATGGTTTTGCACTCCACGCGCTGGCTGGCGCTCAGTTACTTCACCTACTTCTTTAGCTACGGTATTTTTCTTCCTTTCTGGAGCGTTTGGCTCAAAGGCGCAGGGCTGTCGCCGGAAACCATTGGCCTGTTGTTAGGCGCGGGGTTGGTTGCCCGTTTTCTCGGTAGTCTGCTGATAGCGCCGAGAGTGAGCGATCCGTCGCGCTTGATAAGCGTATTGCGCATTCTGGCGCTGATGACGCTGCTGTTCGCCGCTGCGTTCTGGGCGGGAGCGCAGGTGGCATGGCTGATGGTGGTGATGATCGGTTTTAACCTGTTCTTCTCGCCGCTGGTGCCGCTCACCGATGCGCTGGCGAACACCTGGCAAAAACAGATAACCATGGACTACGGCCGGGTGCGACTGTGGGGCTCAATTGCCTTCGTGATTGGTTCCGCGCTGACCGGCAAGCTGGTGAGCCTGTTCGATTACCACGTCATCCTGGTGATGCTGAGTCTTGGCGTCGCGTCGATGCTGCTGGGGATGCTGCTGAAACCGTCGGTGATGCCGCTCGGTGAATCCCGCCATCAGGAATCCGTTGGCTGGCCCGCCTGGCGTTCCTTAGTCACGCAAAACTGGCGCTTTCTCGCCTGCGTTAGCCTGCTTCAGGGGGCGCACGCCGCCTATTATGGTTTTAGTGCCATCTACTGGGAGGGGGCGGGGTATTCGGCGTCGGCCATTGGCTATCTGTGGTCGTTAGGTGTGGTGGCCGAAGTGGTCACCTTTGCGCTGAGCAAAAAGGTATTCCGCCGCTTTAGCGCCCGGGATCTGCTGCTGCTGTCGGCGATTTGCGGCGTTATCCGCTGGGGGCTGATGGGCTGGACGACCAGCCTGCCGTGGCTGATTTTGATTCAGATCGTGCACTGCGGCACCTTCACCGTCTGCCATCTGGCGGCGATGCGCTACATTGCCGCCCGTCAGGGGAGCGAAGTTATCCGCCTGCAGGCGGTCTACTCGGCGGTGGCGATGGGCGGCAGTATTGCGGTGATGACCATGTTCTCCGGCTTCCTGTATCAGCATCTCCACCAGGGATTGTTCTGGGTGATGGCGTTGGTGGCGCTGCCTGCGCTGGTGCTGCGGCCGAAAACCGTCGCCCGTTAGGTCTCCAGAATCTTGCAGATATGCTGCTGCTGATGTTCGCTGAGCGGTTGCTCGGCGTGGATCAGCGGCGGTGAAAACAGGGGCAGGGCAATCGCGTATGGCGAAATGACGAGCGTGCTGTTTTTCGGTGCGCCCTCTTTTTGGAAGACGTTGACCGTCAGGTATTTCACGGTGAGCGGCAGCAGCGTCAGCTCCCGCAGTTGCTGTTCAATCTCCTGCTCCAGCGCCGGGTTGTCGCCGGTTAACAGCACCACCTGCTTCTCGTGTAACTCGCTCTCCTGCATTAATCCTGCGCCAAAAATCACCGCAATCAGCGCCGCTTCATCGTCACTGAAGTGCAGGGTATAGCGCGTTTCAAAGTCACAGAGCGCGGCGCGGGTGGTGCGAATTAATCGTGGATAGAGGCGGTGGATCTCTTCCGGCAGGTGATGATCGATGCCGATCTCAAACACGCAGCGGTTCAGCGCCTGCGCCACGTGAACGTAGAGCTGATCGTGCAGGCTGCGTTCATCGGTGAAATGGCAGTGCGCTTCATGCTGAAAACGGTCGACCAGCCGGGCAATCGCCAGATGCAGTTGCTGGTCCTGCTCACGCCCATCAAACTGGGGGTTTGGCACCTTCAGCAGCATAAACAGCAGTGCCAGGAAGTGCTGCTCGTGGCGGTTCGGTGTTCGCATCACCCGCCGCTGCCAATGACGGACAATATCCGCCGCCATCTGATATTCCAGCGTAGACTGCGTCCAGGCGCTTTGCAGCGTGCTAAAAATCGGGCTTTCACCCTGGTGATGCTGTAATAAACAGTACTGGAGATAGAGGCGCAAAAACTGCCCGTCGCGACATTCAAAATCGCGCTGCAGGCTGCGGGCGCAGCGGTTCACCAGCGCCTGCAGGTTGGTTTCATCGTACAGCGTACGGGGGATCTTTAACTGTCTGAGCTGTGTTTTCAGCGCTGGTGTAAAATGGTGCGCCACAAAGTGCGGACACAGACGCAATGCGCGACGAAGCCAGTGCAGCAAGCACAGGCGCAGGTCGAGAGTAGTGCCTTCAATCCGATAGCAGCCATCCGCCTGAGTGGCGATCGCCAGACGATGGTAACGCTCAACCTCCTCTCCGGCTTCAATGACATCTTGCCGGGCGGTGGAAACATCGACATTATTCACCATGCCAATGTATTCCGCCGTGATGGAATGACCAGGGAGATAGAGCATCAGCAGCGCCTGGCAGCGGCGCTGCGGACTGGAAAGCACAGATGGCGGTTCGAGTACGGTCATCATCTGTTGGGATCCAGCAGCAGGTTATGAGCATAAGAATAGACAAAAGATAACGGCAGCTAATGGGCTTTAGCTAAGGAATGCGGGTGACGGTCACAGAATTTTTCACTGAGGAACCGATGAAGAGAGTGAAACAATGCGCGGTTCTGATGTTTCTTACGGTTTTATCGTTAAACGTCAGCGCACATCCGCACAGCTTTATTACCATCACTAACCAGCTGGTGGTGGCTGACGGCAAGCTGACGGGCATGAAAATGCGCTGGGTGATGGATGAACTCACCTCGGCGGATTTGCTCTACGACGCGGGCAATGCGAAGCCGGGCGATGAGGTCTGGAAAAAGCTGGCCGCTGAGGTGATGGCGAACGTACTGGGGCAGCACTACTTTACCGAGTTCTGGCATGACGGTAAAAAGGTGAAGTTCGAAAACCTGCCTACCGCCTACGGCCTGGCGCGTCAGGGGCATCAGGCGGTGCTGACCTTTACCTTACCGCTGGCGACGCCGCAGACGCTGGCGGGGCAGACTTACACCTTTTCCACCTTCGACCCGACCTATTATGTCGATATGAGCTACGAAAAGGACGGTGACGTGGCGTTTGCTCCAGATTTTAAAGGTGTATGCAAAGTCAGCGTCCATACCCCGCATCCCAACGATGAGATGCTCTCCTATGCGCAATCGCTTGATAAAGCGGATGCGCCTCCGGAAGATATGGATCTTGGAAAACAGTTTGCACAGAAGGTCACCATCGCATGTCAGTAATCTCTGTTAATCGTCGCGCCTCGCGCCGCTGGCTGTCGCTTTGGCCGCTGCTGCTGTTTTTCGCGGTTGCGGTTATTGGCTTGCTATGGCTCTGGCAGGCGTGGCCACAGGTGATGCTGCAAAGCGTGGTTTGGCAGCGCGACGTGAATCAGCAGATGAGCGGTTTGCTGCAGGCCGTGGCGGAAAACCCGACCAGGGCGGGTGGAGCGCTGCTGCTGTTCAGCTTTGTCTACGGCGTGCTGCATGCGCTGGGGCCGGGGCACGGTAAGGTGGTCATCACCACCTGGCTGGCCACCCATCCTTCAAAATTAAAATCCAGTATTGGCCTGACGCTCGCGGCATCTTTATTACAGGGGCTGGTGGCCATTGGCCTGGTGGTGGTGGTGCTGACGCTGCTTCGGCTTCCGGCGCGCCAGTTACACCTCAGCAGTTTCTGGCTGGAGAAGGGCAGCTATGCGCTGGTAGGCGTGCTGGGGTTATTACTCTGCTGGCGGGCGCTGAAAAAGCTGCGTGCGCTGCTGCACAAACCGAAATTTACCGCTTTTACGCCGCACCACGTCCATGACCAGCACTGCGGCTGTGGTCATCAGCACATGCCGGACCCAAAGCAGCTTGAGCGCGAGGAAGACTGGCGCGCGAGGCTGATGATTATACTGTCGATGGGCATGCGTCCCTGTTCCGGGGCCATTATGGTGCTGCTGTTCAGCAAAGTGATTGGCGTGTTTGGTTGGGGCGTCGCCTCTGCGCTAGCGATGGCGGCGGGAACGTCGCTCACCATCTCTTCACTGGCGCTGCTGGTCCACGGTTTTCGCACCCTGGCGGTGAAGCTCAGCGGCAATAAAACGCCGGTACTGTGGCGGCAGGTGGGCTGGACAACGCTGGCGCTGGCCGGTGGCGTAGTTCTGGTCGCTGCGGCGGTAGTGATGTGGGTCAGCGCGGTGCCGGTGGGCAGAGGGTTAAGGCCGTTCTAAAGCTGAAATGCTGGTCAATAAGGTGACCAGCATGCTTTTACTGCGAGGGGATTCGACCCTTTTCATCATAGGGCCTGAAAACGTTAGTTTAACGTATAATCCAGCGTGATTTCTGCCTTCAGCACCTGGGAAACCGGGCAGCCCGCTTTGGCTTTCTGGATGATGCCGTCAAACTGCTTCGGATCGATACCGGGCACGCTCACCTTACTTTGTAGGGTAATTTTGGTAATGGCAAAACCACCGTCGGTTTTATCCAGTGAGACGTCTGCAGTGGTATCGATGGCATCAGCGGTATAGCCCGCCTCACCCAGCATCAACGATAAAGCCATCGAAAAACAGGCCGCATGCGCTGCACCAATTAGCTCTTCCGGGTTTGTGCCCTTTGCGCCTTCAAAGCGTGTATTAAAGCCGTAAGGTTGCTGGTTGAGCACGCCACTTTCGGTAGAAACCGTCCCTTTCCCGCGTTTGATATCGCCTGACCAGTGTGCAGAACCGTGTTTGTGAATGGTCATTCTCGTTCTCCTTTTGGCTAACAAAAGGCTAAGTATAGACGACGTATCTGGCGGCAACGGGAATAGAGATAATTCTGGGGGAAGGGTAGGTACAAAAAAAGAAGCCCGCAAAGGGGCTTCTTAATGACGTGGAGTCCGAACTTAGCGCTTCAGCGCTTCGCTCAGCTCGTCACGCATGTTCGCCAGCATGGCTTTCACGATGCGTGGGTTACCTGCAACGATGTTGCCGGTCATCATGTAGTTATGGCCGCCGGTGAAGTCACAGACGATAGCGCCTGCTTCACGAGCGATCAGTTCGCCAGCGGCGAAGTCCCATGGCTTCAGGCCGATTTCAAAGAAACCGTCAACGCGCGCAGCGGCAACGTAGGCCAGATCCAGCGCAGCGGAACCGGTGCGACGGAAGTCCGCGCATTCGGTAAACATTTTGCCGAGGATGTTCATGTAAGCTGGCGCGTGCTGTTTCGCTTTGAACGGGAAACCGGTCGCGATGATGGTGCCATCCAGGTCACGGGCAGTGCTGCCGCGCAGACGGTAACCGTTGAGCTGTGCGCCCTGGCCGCGGGTAGCGGTGAACAGTTCGTTGCGCATTGGATCGTAAACCACAGCCACTTCAGTACGGCCTTTGATGCGTACGGCGATGGAAACGGAGAAGTGTGGCAGACGTTTGATAAAGTTGGTGGTGCCATCCAGTGGATCGATAACCCATTGAACATCCAGATCTTCGCCAACATGTTCACCGCTTTCTTCGGTGATGATGGTGTGTTGCGGGTAAGATTTGCGAATGGTGTCGATAATCATCGCTTCAGCGGCTTTATCAACGTTAGTCACGAAATCGTTGCTGCCTTTCTGGCTCGATTCAACAGCTTCTGGTGTTTCGTAGTTTTTGGCAATCAGGTTACCCGCCTTGCGCGCTGCGCGCACGGCGATGTTCAGCATCGGATGCATCAGGTTACTCTCACTGGATGTTAAAGAACGGGGAAAACGGCGCATATCATAGCAGCGAATTCGGAATATGTCTCAGGTTTATGGTAATATGGCTGAATAATCTTTAGACGAAGAATGACAATGCTGCAAAATATCCGAATCGTGCTGGTCGAAACCTCTCATACCGGCAACATGGGCTCCGTGGCCCGCGCTATGAAAACCATGGGTTTAACCAATCTATGGCTGGTCAATCCGCTGGTTAAGCCGGACTCCCAGGCCATCGCCCTGGCGGCCGGTGCCAGCGATGTGATTGGCAACGCGCAGATCGTTGACACCCTCGACGAAGCGCTGGCCGGTTGTAGCCTGGTGGTGGGCACCAGCGCGCGTTCCCGTACGCTGCCGTGGCCGATGCTTGACCCGCGCGAGTGCGGCCTGAAAAGCGTCTCAGAAGGTGAACATGCGCCGGTCGCGCTGGTGTTCGGTCGTGAGCGCGTTGGCCTGACCAACGATGAACTGCAGAAATGTCATTACCACGTGGCGATTGCCGCTAACCCGGAATACAGCTCGCTGAACCTGGCGATGGCCGTGCAGGTTATCTCTTATGAAGTGCGCATGGCCTGGCTGGCGACGCAGGAAAGCAACGAACCGAAGGTTGAGCACGAAGAGACGCCATACCCGCTGGTGGACGATCTTGAACGTTTCTACGGCCATCTGGAGCAGACGCTGCTCGCTACCGGTTTTATCCGCGAAAACCATCCGGGGCAGGTGATGAGCCGTTTACGTCGTCTGTTTACCCGTGCGCGGCCGGAAAGCCAGGAGCTGAACATCCTGCGTGGGATTCTGGCGTCTATTGAGCAGCAGAATAAAGGCAAGTAACCGCGTTAATGCCGGATGGCGCTGCGCTTATCCGGCCTACAAATCGTGCGGCCTGTGGGCTGGATAAGCGCAGCGCCATCCGGAAAATCAATACCGCACGGAACGCCAAATACCTGACTAAATTACTCAAGTAAATAGTTGACTGATTTAGTCAGGAATGTCAGACTTGCCCCTGCTATGCAATACCCACAATATTATTAAAAACCCCGGGCAGGGGCGAGTTTGAGGTTAAGTAAGACATGAGACTGACATCTAAAGGGCGTTATGCCGTAACCGCGATGCTGGACGTTGCACTCAACTCCGAAGCGGGCCCGGTGCCGTTGGCTGATATTTCTGAACGTCAGGGAATTTCACTCTCCTATCTGGAGCAGCTGTTCTCCCGCCTGCGTAAAAATGGCTTAGTATCCAGCGTACGCGGTCCTGGCGGTGGTTATCTGCTGGGTAAAGAAGCAAACCACATCGCAGTGGGTGAAGTGATTAGCGCAGTGGACGAGTCCGTTGACGCCACCCGCTGTCAGGGGAAAGGTGGCTGCCAGGGCGGCGATAAATGTTTGACCCACGCACTCTGGCGCGATCTGAGCGACCGTCTGACCGGCTTCCTGAACAACATCACCCTCGGTGAACTGGTTAATAACCAGGAAGTTCTGGACGTGTCTGGCCGCCAGCATTCGCACGACACCTCCCGCAATACCCGCGTACAAGACGCTATCGACGTTAAGTTACGTGCATAATCCACCTGCTCTGCCGTGTGCCGTATCGGGCACACGCCGCAGGGCTGGTTATAGATAAAAATGAGATTTCAGAGTCAGGCCGGGACAGCGTCCCGTCAACACGGTCGTACATCCAGCCGGTTGCCTGACTCCTTGCATTGAGTGATGTACGGAGTTAAAGAGCAATGAAATTACCGATTTATCTCGACTACTCCGCAACCACGCCGGTGGACCCGCGTGTTGCCGAGAAAATGATGCAGTTTCTGACCCTGGACGGGACCTTTGGTAACCCGGCCTCTCGTTCACACCGTTTCGGCTGGCAGGCTGAAGAGGCGGTAGATATCGCCCGTAACCAGATTGCCGACCTCGTGGGTGCAGACCCGCGTGAAATCGTCTTTACCTCCGGTGCGACTGAATCCGACAACCTGGCGATTAAAGGTGCAGCCAACTTTTATCAGAAAAAAGGCAAGCACATCATCACCAGCAAAACCGAGCATAAAGCCGTGCTGGACACCTGTCGTCAGCTCGAGCGCGAAGGTTTCGAAATCACCTATCTGGCGCCACAGCGCAACGGCATTATCGATCTCAAAGAGCTCGAAGCAGCCATGCGTGACGACACTATCCTCGTCTCCATCATGCACGTGAACAACGAAATCGGCGTGGTGCAGGATATCGCGACCATTGGCGAAATGTGCCGTGCGCGCGGCATCATCTATCACGTTGATGCGACCCAGAGCGTGGGCAAACTGCCTATCGACCTGAGCCAGCTGAAAGTTGACCTGATGTCCTTCTCCGGTCATAAAATCTACGGTCCAAAAGGTATCGGCGCGCTGTACGTTCGCCGTAAACCACGTATCCGTATCGAAGCGCAGATGCACGGCGGCGGTCACGAGCGCGGCATGCGTTCCGGTACCCTGCCTGTTCACCAGATCGTCGGCATGGGCGAAGCTTACCGTATCGCGAAAGAAGAGATGGAGACCGAAATGGCCCGTCTGCGCGGTCTGCGTAACCGTCTGTGGAACGGCGTGAAGGATATGGAAGAAGTCTACCTGAACGGTGACCTTGAGCAGGGCGCACCAAACATCCTCAACGTGAGCTTTAACTACGTTGAAGGTGAATCCCTGATTATGGCGCTGAAAGACCTGGCGGTTTCCTCCGGTTCTGCCTGTACTTCCGCAAGCCTTGAGCCATCCTACGTGCTGCGCGCACTGGGCATGACCGATGAGCTGGCGCATAGCTCCATTCGTTTCTCTTTAGGTCGTTTCACTACCGAAGAAGAGATTGACTACACCATCAATCTGGTTCGCAACTCCATTGGCCGTCTGCGCGACCTTTCTCCACTGTGGGAAATGTTCAAGCAGGGCGTGGATCTGAACAGCATTGAATGGTCGCATCATTAATCGGTACCGATAAGGAGAATTCATCATGGCTTACAGCGAAAAAGTAATCGATCACTACGAGAACCCACGTAACGTAGGTTCTTTCGACAACAGCGACGAGAGCGTCGGCAGCGGTATGGTCGGTGCTCCGGCCTGCGGCGACGTGATGAAGTTGCAGATTAAAGTCAACAATGAAGGTATCATTGAAGACGCGCGTTTCAAGACCTACGGCTGCGGTTCCGCCATTGCTTCCAGCTCCCTCGTCACCGAGTGGGTAAAAGGGAAATCCCTGGACGAAGCACAGGCCATTAAAAATACCGATATCGCAGACGAGCTTGAACTGCCACCAGTGAAAATTCACTGTTCTATCCTGGCAGAAGACGCGATTAAAGCCGCTATTGCGGATTACAAAAGCAAACGTGAAGCAAAATAATTAAGAGTTGAGGTTTTTATGTCGATTACCTTAAGCGACAGTGCAGCAGCGCGAGTCAATACCTTCCTGTCAAACCGCGGTAAAGGGTTTGGTCTGCGTCTTGGCGTGAGAACGTCCGGTTGTTCAGGTATGGCCTATGTACTGGAATTTGTTGACGAGCCGGCGGCAGAAGACACCGTTTTCGAAGACAAAGGCGTGAAGGTTGTCATCGACGGTAAGAGCCTGCAATTTCTCGACGGCACGCAGCTCGACTTCGTGAAAGAAGGTCTGAACGAAGGGTTTAAATTTACTAACCCGAACGTAAAAGACGAGTGCGGTTGCGGCGAAAGCTTTAACGTCTGATTTTGAGTCCTGCCAACCCCACCCATGGTTTCATCGCTGTGCGTGGGGTTTGTTTTAAATAGTTAACCCTGAGATCGTCATGGATTACTTCACTCTCTTTGGATTGCCAGCCGGTTATCACGTAGACACTCAGGCCCTCGCGGCACGCTTCCAGGACCTGCAGCGTCAGAACCACCCCGATCGTTTTGCCAGCGCCAGCGACGCTGAACAGCTCGCGGCGGTCCAGCGTTCTGCGAACATCAACCAGGCCTGGCAAACGCTGCGTCACCCGCTGACGCGTGCTGAATATCTGCTCTCCCTTCACGGTTTTGATCTTGCCTCCGAACAGCACACCGTGCGCGACACCGCGTTCCTGATGGAACAGCTGGAGCTGCGTGAAGAGCTGGACGAGATTGAACAGGCGAAAGATACCGACCGCCTGGAAGGGCTTATCAAGCGTATCAAAGCAATGTACAGCCAACGCCAGCAGCAGATGGTGGCGGAACTCGATTCACAAACGTGGGAAGCGGCGGCGGATACCGTACGTAAACTGCGTTTTCTCGATAAACTCCAAAGCAGCGCTGAATTACTCGAAGAAAAGCTGCTCGATTTTTGATTCTGGAAGCTTAACATGGCCTTATTACAAATTAGTGAGCCGGGTCTAAGCGCCGCACCGCACCAGCGTCGTCTGGCGGTGGGCATTGACTTAGGCACCACCAATTCCCTGGTGGCTACCGTGCGTAGCGGTCAGGCGGAAACGCTGGCCGACAATCAGGGGCGTCACCTGCTGCCTTCCGTTGTGCACTATCAGGAGCAGGGCCACGTGGTCGGCTACGATGCGCGTACCAACGCCGCGCTGGACCCAGCCAACACCATTAGCTCCGTAAAACGCATGATGGGCCGCTCGCTGGCGGATATCCAGACGCGTTACCCACACCTGCCGTACCAGTTCCAGGCGAGCGAAAACGGCCTGCCGATGCTGGTGACCAAGGCCGGTGTACTGAATCCAATCCGCGTCTCGGCCGATATCCTCAAAGCGCTGGCAGCTCGTGCCACCGAAACGCTTGAAGGCGAGCTTGATGGCGTGGTGATTACCGTTCCCGCTTACTTTGACGATGCACAGCGTCAGGGCACCAAAGACGCCGCGCGTCTGGCTGGCCTGCATGTGCTGCGTCTGCTGAACGAACCGACTGCCGCGGCCATTGCCTACGGCCTCGATTCCGGTCAGGAAGGGGTGATTGCCGTCTACGATCTGGGCGGCGGTACCTTCGATATCTCCATTCTGCGCCTGAGCCGCGGCGTGTTTGAAGTGCTGGCCACCGGCGGCGATTCCGCGCTGGGCGGCGACGACTTCGACCACCTGCTGGCCGACCATATCCGCGAACAGGCAGGTATTGCCGATCGTAGCGATAACCGCGTACAGCGCGAACTGCTTGACGCCGCTATCGCCGCCAAAATCGCCCTGAGCGATGCCGAGCACGTGACCGTTGAGGTCGCTGGCTGGAAAGGCGAAGTGACTCGCGAACAGTTTAACGATCTGATTTCCGCACTGGTGAAGCGCACGCTGCTGGCTTGCCGCCGCGCATTGAAAGATGCAGGCGTTGATGCTGAAGAGGTGCTGGAAGTGGTGATGGTTGGCGGTTCTACCCGCGTACCGCTGGTGCGTGAGCGCGTAGGTGAATTCTTTGGCCGTACGCCGCTGACCTCTATCGACCCGGATAAAGTGGTCGCCATTGGCGCCGCCATTCAGGCTGATATTCTGGTCGGCAACAAGCCGGACAGCGAAATGCTGCTGCTCGACGTGATCCCGCTCTCTCTCGGCCTCGAAACCATGGGTGGCCTGGTAGAGAAAGTTATTCCGCGTAACACCACCATCCCGGTGGCCCGTGCGCAGGAGTTCACCACCTTTAAAGACGGCCAGACCGCGATGTCCATCCACGTGATGCAGGGCGAGCGCGAACTGGTGCAGGACTGCCGTTCACTGGCGCGCTTTGCGCTGCGCGGTATCCCGGCGCTGCCGGCTGGCGGTGCGCACATTCGTGTCACCTTCCAGGTGGACGCCGACGGCCTGCTGAGCGTCACCGCCATGGAGAAATCCACCGGCGTTGAGTCGTCTATTCAGGTGAAGCCGTCCTACGGTCTGACCGATGGTGAAATCGCCACCATGATTCAGGATTCCATGAGCTATGCCGAGCAGGACGTGAAAGCACGTATGCTGGCAGAGCAGAAAGTGGAAGCCGCTCGCGTGCTGGAAAGCCTGCACAGCGCGCTGGCCGCTGATGCCGCGCTGTTAAGCGCCGCAGAGCGTCAGGAGATTGACGAGGCTGCCGCCGTACTGAGCGCGGTTGCCGAGGGCAATGACACTGACGCCATAGAACAAGCCATTAAAAACGTTGACAAACAAACCCAGGAATTCGCCGCTCGCCGCATGGACCAATCCGTCCGTGTCGCGCTGAAAGGCCAATCCGTGGACGAGGTTTAATATGCCAAAGATTGTTTTTTTGCCACATCAGGACCTGTGTCCGGATGGCATCGTTGTGGAAGCTGAGACCGGTGAAACGATTCTGGATGCTGCGCTGCGTAGCGGTATCGAGATTGAACACGCCTGCGAAAAATCCTGTGCCTGCACCACCTGCCACTGCATCGTGCGTGAAGGTTTCGACTCGCTGCCAGAAAGCACCGAAGACGAAGACGATATGCTGGATAAAGCCTGGGGGCTGGAACCAGATAGCCGCCTGAGCTGCCAGGCTCGCGTCACGGATGAAGACCTGGTGGTCGAAATTCCGCGTTACACAATTAACCACGCGCGCGAGCACTAAGAGGATAGTATGGGACTTAAGTGGACTGACAGCCGCGAAATCGGCGAAGCGCTTTACGATGCTTACCCGGATACCGATCCGAAAACGGTACGCTTCACCGACATGCACCAGTGGATTTGCGACCTCGAAGATTTTGATGATGATCCTCAGGCATCAAATGAAAAAATCCTTGAGGCAATTCTGCTAGTCTGGTTGGATGAAGCAGAATAATTTTTGCGTCATGATTCGCGCCGCAGGTGCGTTGGCTACGCTCGCTCACCCCAGTCACATAGTTTGCTATGCTCCCGGGGATTCGCTCACTTGCCGCCTTCCTGCAACGCGAATCATTTAGCAAAAGACATAACGGGCTGCCATTCGGCGGCCCGTTTGCTAATAAGGATAAAAAAATGACAGAAGCCATGAAAATTACCCTTTCTACTCAGCCAGCCGATGCGCGCTGGGGTGAAAAAGCGGCCTATAGCATTAATGATGAAGGTATTGTCCTGCACCTGACCGGCCGCGACGACGCAGGCCTTATCCAGCGCGCGGCGCGTAAAATCGACGGCATGGGCATCAAGCATGTTGCGTTGAGCGACGAAGGCTGGAACGTTGACCTCGCCTGGGCCTTCTGGGCGGGCTACAAAGGGCCGAAAGGCACCCGTCAGGTTGCATGGCCTGAGCTTGACGACGCACAGCGCCAGGAGCTCGACAACCGTCTGACCTACATTGACTGGGTGCGCGACACCATCAACGCTCCAGCGGAAGAGCTGGGTCCAGAGCAGCTGGCGCAGCGCGCGGTTGACCTGCTGTGCGGCGTGGCGTGCGACAACGTCTCTTATCGCATCACTAAAGGTGAAGATCTGCGTGAGCAGGGTTACGCGGGCCTGCACACCGTGGGTCGTGGTTCCGAACGTCCGCCGGTACTGCTGGCGCTGGACTACAACCCAACGGGCGATAAAGAAGCACCGGTTTACGCCTGCCTGGTCGGTAAAGGCATCACCTTCGACTCTGGCGGCTACAGCATCAAACAAAGCGCGTTCATGGACTCCATGAAGTCCGATATGGGCGGTGCGGCGACGGTGACCGGCGCGCTGGCGCTGGCGATTACCCGTGGCCTGAACAAGCGCGTAAAACTGTACCTGTGCTGTGCGGATAACCTGATCAGCGGCAACGCGTTCAAGCTGGGCGATATCATCCACTACCGTAACGGTAAAAACGTCGAAGTGATGAACACCGATGCAGAAGGTCGCCTGGTGCTGGCTGATGGCCTGATTGACGCTAGCGCGCAGAAGCCAGAGCTTATTATCGACGCGGCAACCCTAACCGGGGCGGCTAAAACCGCGCTGGGCAACGATTACCACGCGCTGTTCAGCTTTGATGACAAACTGGCTAACCGCCTGCTGGCGAGCGCCAGTGCGGAAAACGAAGCCTTCTGGCGCCTGCCGCTGGCCGAGTTCCACCGCAACCAGCTGCCGTCTAACTTTGCTGAGCTGAACAACACCGGCAGCGCGGCCTACCCGGCCGGCGCCAGCACCGCGGCGGGCTTCCTGTCCCACTTCGTCGAGAACTATCACGAAGGTTGGCTGCATATCGACTGTTCCGCGACCTACCGTAAAGCAGCCGTTGAGCAGTGGTCGGCGGGTGCGACTGGGCTGGGCGTGCGGACTATCGCGAATCTGTTGACCGCTGAGTAATCTTTTTCCCTCACCCTAACCCTCTCCCCAAAGGGGAGAGGGGACCGTCCGGTGTTCACACTCACCCAATGGCGATCGGTTTTCTCCCTCGCCCTTTTGGGGAGAGGGCCGGGGTGAGGGGTATTCACACCTTCTGGAAGCACTATGTCTGAAAGCAAAAACGAACTTGAAACGCTGCTGGAACAAGCTGCAACTGAACCCGCTCATCGCCCAGCCTTTTTCCGCACCTTACTGGAGTCCACCGTCTGGGTACCCGGCAGTGCGGCTGACGACCAGCAGGTTGTCGACGACAGCGCCTTAGAGTTACAGCACTGGGAAAAAGATGACGGCACCTCCGTTATCCCATTCTTCACGTCGCTGGAGGCCTTAAAAGAGGCCGTCACCACCGAACAGTCCTTTGTGGTTATGCCGGTGCGCACGCTGTTTGAAATGACGCTTGGCGAAACCCTGTTCCTCAACGCGAAGCTGCCGACTGGCAAAGAGTTTACCCCGCGTGAAATTAGCCATCTGATTGGCGAAGAGGGCAACCCGCTCAGCACGCAGGAAGTGCTCGAAGGCGGCAGCGCGCTGCTGCTCTCTGAAGTGGCGGAGCCACCGGCTCAGATGGTGGAGTCGCTGACCACGCTGTTTAAAACCCTGAAAACGGTGAAACGTGCGTTTATCTGCTCCATTAAAGAGCGTGCGGACGAACAGCCTAACCTGCTGATTGGTATTGAAGCGGAAGGGGATATCGAAGAGATTATTCACGCCGCCGGCAGCGTCGCGACCGACACCCTACCGGGCGACGAGCCGATTGATATCTGCCAGGTGGTGGAAGGCGAAAAGGGCATCAGCCACTTTATGCTCGCCCATATCACTCCGTTCTATGAAAAGCGCTGGGGCAGTTTCCTGCGTGATTTTAAGCAGAACCGAATCATTTGAAACCAGGCCGGATGGCGACGTAAACGCCTTATCCGGCCTGCATTCGTAGCCCGGGCGAGGCGTTATACGCCGACCCCGGGATGGCACGGTCCCGTTGTTACCTCTGAGGCTCAATCGGCAAGTCATCGCGCGCGCCCCATTCACTCCAGGCACCGTCATACAATACCACTTCTTTTGCCCCCAACGTCTCCAGCGCCAGCAGAACCACCGCTGCCGTCACGCCTGAGCCGCAGCTGGTGATAATCGGCTGATTAAGGTCTACGCCCTGACGAGCAAAAATCATTTCCAACTCGTCGGTGGTCTTCAGCTCGCCATTAAAGGTCAGTTCGCTCCACGGCACGTTCAGCGCGCCGGGAATATGGCCGCGACGCAGGCCAGGGCGTGGTTCATCCACTTCGGCATTAAAACGCCCGGCTGGACGCGCATCGACAATCTGCTTCGAACGCTCATGGCTTGCCAATAGCACATCGGTCAGGCGCACAACGGCATCGGCGTTAAATTTAACCTCAAACTCGCCCTCACCAGCATCAACATCGCCCTTTTCGAGCAGCAGTTCATCGCGCTGCCAGCCCGCGAGGCCGCCCGCCAGAATAGAGACGTTTTCCACACCGAAGGTTTTCAGCATCCACCACGCGCGTGGCGCGGAGAACAGATTACCCTCGTCATATACCACTAAATGACGGTCGCTGTTGACACCCAGTTCGCGCATGGCGACGGCGAAGGCTTCCGGGCGCGGCATCATATGCGGCAGCGTAGAGGTGTGGTCGGACAGCGCTTCAATATCAAAGAACAGCGCCCCGGGCAGATGGCCCGCGCGGTATTCGCCCGCCATATCCCGATGTTCCTGCCCAGGAGGAGCCATTCGTGCATCGATGATTTGAACTGCTGGGTCGTTAATGTGCTCAGCCAGCCAATCGGCGGCGACAAAGAAAGAGGTGGTCATTGAGTGCCTCCATTTGCAATCGTAGAGGAATTGTCGATGTTTTCCGGAGAGCTGACAAGTTAGCAACGCTGCGGTTGTGATTAAGGCTATATATGCAATCTGAAAATCAGCCCTGAAATGAGCGTGCTATTGGTAAAAGTCACGTTTGCGCATAATACTATGTGAATTAACGAAATAGAGACTTAACGTCAGAGGTTATAAGGATGAAACCGTTCCGTTTAGCCGTGCTTGCTATGTTGACCGCCACGCTTCTTGTCGGATGTGATGACAGCAAGAAAGCGCCGGAGGTCAAACCCGCCGCTTCTTCATCGCAGAACGCCGCGCCCGCCAAACCAGATGCTGCGCAGCTGGAAAAGCTGGCTCAACAAAGCCAGGGTAAAGCGCTTACGCTGCTTGATGCCTCTGAAGTGCAGCTTGATGGCGCAGCCACGCTGGTGCTGACGTTCTCCATTGCGCTCAATCCCGAGCAGGATTTCAGCAAGACCGTCCACGTGGTGGATAAGAAAAGCGGCAAGGTGGACGGTGCCTGGGAGCTGTCGCCGAATCTGAAAGAGCTGCGTCTGCGTCATCTGGAGCCGAAGCGCGATCTGATTGTCACCGTTGACCCAGAGCTTGCTGCGCTGAATAAGGCCACCTTCGGCACCAGCGTGGAGAAAACGCTGACCACCCGTGATATTGCCCCAAGCGTTGGCTTCGCCAGCCGCGGCTCATTGCTGCCGGGCAAAGTGGTGGACGGGCTGCCGGTCATGGTGCTTAACGTGCCGCACGTGGACGTTAACTTCTTTCGCGTGAAGCCGGAATCGCTGGCGGCGTTTGTCAGCCAGTGGGAGTACCGCAGCTCGCTCAGCAACTGGGAGTCCGACGAACTGTTGAAAATGGCGGATCTGGTTTACACCGGGCGTTTTGACCTTAACCCGGCACGCAACACGCGGGAAAAACTGCTGCTGCCGCTGAAAGATATTGCGCCCCTACAGCAGTCCGGTGTCTACATTGCGGTGATGAACCCGGCGGGGCAGTACAGCTACAGTAATGCCGCTACGCTCTTTACTCTCAGTGACGTTGGCGTGTCGCTGCACCGTTACCACAACCAGCTTGACGTATTCACGCAAAGCCTTGAAAACGGCGGGGCCCAGTCGGCGGTTGAGCTCACGCTGCTCAACGACAAAGGGCAAACCCTGGCGCAGGCGACCAGCGATGCTCAGGGGCATGCGGTCCTGAAAACCGATAAAGAGGCAGCGCTGCTGCTGGCGCGCAAAGAGGGGCAAACCACCTTACTTGATCTTAAACTGCCGGCACTCGACCTGGCGGAGTTTAACGTTGCAGGTGACCCTGGCTACAGCAAGCAGTTCTTTATGTTTGGCCCGCGCGATCTTTATCGCCCCGGCGAAACGGTGATCCTCAACGGCCTGCTGCGCGATGGTAATGGTAAAGCGTTACCGGAACAGCCGGTGAAACTTGAGGTGGTGAAACCTGACGGGCAGGTGATCCGCAGTGTCGTCAGCCAGCCGGTGAACGGTCTCTATCAGTTTACCTATCCGCTGGACAGCAGCGCGGCAACAGGCATGTGGCATATTCGCGCCAATACCGGCGATAACCAGCCGCGCGAATGGGATTTCCACGTCGAAGACTTTATGCCTGAGCGTATGGCGCTCAACCTGACGCCGCAGCCGACGCCGATTGCACCGGATGACGACGTGAAGTTTGACGTGTCGGGCTACTATCTTTACGGCGCACCGGCTAACGGCAATAGCCTGCAGGGGAAACTGTTTTTACGCCCGCTGCGCGAAGCTGTTGCCGCGCTGCCGGGCTTCCAGTTTGGCGATATTGCCGAACAAAATACCACCCGTAGCCTTGATGAAATGAACCTGACGCTGGATGCCAAAGGTCACGGAGAAGTGACCACCGCCAGCCAGTGGCAGGAAACGCATTCGCCGCTGCAGGTGATTCTTCAGGCCAGCCTGCTCGAGTCCGGCGGTCGTCCAGTCACTCGTCGCGCCACGCAGGCCATCTGGCCAGCATCTGAACTGCCGGGTATTCGCCCGCAGTTCGCCAGTAAGGCGGTCTATGACTACCGCACCGACACCACGGTGAATCAGCCGATCGTCGATGAAAATAGCCAGGCAGCATTTGATATCGTCTACACCGATGCCAAGGGTGAAAAAAAGGCCGTTTCCGATCTTCAGGTTCGGCTGATTCGCGAACGCCGCGATTACTACTGGAACTGGTCAGAAAGCGATGGCTGGCAGTCACGCTTCGATCAAAAAGATCTGGTCGAAGGTGAAGAGACGCTGGCGTTGAAAGCCGATGAAACCGGCAAAGTCAGCTTCCCGGTAGAGTGGGGCGCTTATCGATTAGAAGTGAAGGCACCGAACGACGCGGTAACCAGCGTGCGCTTCTGGGCCGGTTATAGCTGGCAAGACAACAGCGATGGCAGCGGCGCGGCGCGCCCGGATCGCGTGACGCTGAAACTCGATAAACCGAACTATCGTCCAGGCGATACTATCAAGCTGCACGTTGCTGCTCCGGCAGCAGGCAAAGGCTATGCCATGGTGGAGTCCAGCGACGGCCCGCTGTGGTGGCAGGAAATTAACGTTCCGGCCGAAGGGCTGGATCTCACCATTCCGGTGGATAAAAGCTGGAACCGTCACGACCTCTACCTCAGTACGCTGGTGGTGCGTCCGGGGGATAAATCCCGTTCTGCAACGCCGAAGCGGGCGGTGGGCGTATTGCATCTGCCGCTAGGCGATGAACAGCGTCGTCTGGATGTAACGCTGGAGGGGCCGCAGAAAATGCGTCCAAACCAGCCGCTAACCGTCAAAGTCAAAGTGAAGCGCAAAGAGGGCGATACGCCGAAGCAGGTGAACGTGCTGCTCTCAGCGGTTGATAGCGGCGTGCTGAACATTACCGACTATGTCACGCCGGACCCGTGGCAAGCCTTCTTTGGCCAGAAACGCTACGGCGCGGATATCTACGACATCTACGGTCAGGTGATTGAAGGCCAGGGGCGACTGGCTAGCCTGCGTTTTGGCGGTGACGGCGACGAACTTAATCGTGGCGGCAAACCGCCGGTTAACCACGTCACCATTATTGCTGAACAGGCGCAGCCTGTGGCGCTTGATGAAAACGGTGAGGGTACCGTTACGCTGCCTATCGGTGACTTTAACGGTGAGCTGAGAGTGATGGCGCAGGCGTGGACGGCGGAAGATTTTGGCAGCAGCGAGTCGAAAGTTGTGGTCGCCGCGCCGGTGGTGGTTGAGCTGAATAGCCCACGCTTTATGGCCGGCGGCGACAGCGCACGCCTGACGCTGGACGTCACCAACCTGACGGACAAGCCGCAGACGCTCAACGTCCTGTTAGCGGCCAGCGGCCTGCTACAGCTGAAAAGTGCGCAGCCGCAGCAGGTTACGCTGGAACCTGGTGTGCGCCATACGCTTTTTGTTCCGGTTAGCGCTGGCGAAGGCTACGGTGATGGCGAAGTCAACGTTACGGTGACGGGGATGACGCTGCCGGATGAAACCCTGGCCGATTTCCACAAGCAGTGGAAAATCGGCGTGCGTCCAGCCTACCCGGCGCAAACCGTCAATAGCGGTGCGGTGCTGCAACCGGGTGAAAGCTGGAGCGTTGCGGAAAATCAGCATCTGAACTTCTCGCCGGTCACGCTACAGGGGCAGTTGCTGCTGAGCGGTAAACCGCCGCTGAATCTGGCGCGCTATATTCGCGAACTGAAGGCCTATCCGTACGGCTGTCTGGAGCAGACCGCCAGCGGCCTCTTCCCGCAGCTTTATACCAATGCGGCACAGTTGAAAACGCTGGGCATTGTCGGCGATAGCGACGATAAACGCCGCGCGGCGGTGGACATCGGTATCTCGCGTCTGCTGCAAATGCAGAAGGATAACGGTGGCTTCGCGCTGTGGGATAAAGACGGTTCGGAAGAGTACTGGCTGACGGCCTACGTGATGGACTTCCTGGTTCGTGCGGGTGAGCAGGGCTATAGCGTGCCGGCTGAGGCCATTAATAAAGGCAATAACCGTATGCTGCGCTACCTGCAGGAGCCGGGGCTGATGAGCGTGCGTTATACCGATGATAACGCGGCAAGTCGCTTCGCTATTCAGGCCTATGCAGGCCTGGTGCTGGCGCGGCAGCAAAAAGCGCCGCTTGGTGCGCTCCGTGAACTGTGGGAGCGTCGCGCTCAGGCGGGTTCAGGTCTGCCGCTGATGCAGTTAGGCATCGCGCTGAAAGCGATGGGCGATGCGCCGCGTAGCGAACAGGCTATCCAGCTCTCACTTACTACCAAACGCGAGGATCAGCGACGCTGGCTGGCGGATTACGGTAGCGCACTTCGCGATAACGCGCTGATGCTTTCGCTGCTGGAAGAGAACAAGCTACTGCCAGACGCGCAAAACACGCTGCTGCAAACGCTCTCCGAGCAGGCATTCAGCGAGCGCTGGCTGTCGACGCAGGAGAACAACGCGCTGTTCCTGGCGGCGAAAGGCTTGGTGGATTTGCCGGGCAACTGGCAGGCGCAAACCTCCTTTGAAAGCCAGCCGCTGCAAGGGCATAAAGCGTTGACGCGGAATCTCGACGGCGACCAGCTCTCCGCGCTGACAGTGACGAACAAAGGAGAGCAGCCGCTGTGGCTGCGCCTGGACAGCACCGGGTATCCGGAGAATGCACCTGCGGCGTCCAGTAACGTGCTGCATATCGAGCGGCAGTTCTACGGTACCGACGGGCAGCGTAAATCGCTCTCTTCCCTGCGCAGCGGCGAGCTGGTGCTGGTGAAGCTGGACGTTAACGCCAGCCAGAACGTACCGGACGCGTTGGTTGTCGATATGCTGCCAGCGGGGCTTGAGCTGGAAAACCAGAATCTGGCGAACAGCAGCGCCAATCTGCAGGACAACGGCACTGAGGTGCAGGAGTGGCTCAACCAGATGCAGCAGGCGGATATCCAGCATATGGAATTTCGCGACGATCGCTTTGTGGCGGCGGTTGCCGTCAGTGCAAATCAGCCGGTCACGCTGGTCTATCTGGCCCGAGCGGTGATGCCGGGTACTTACCGCGTGCCGCCGTCTCAGGTTGAGTCTATGTATGTTCCGGGCTGGCGCGCCGTTGGAACGGCGGACGATATGCTGATCGTTGTGCCGTAGGATGCGTCTTGCCTGGATTAAACGCCCCGTCTGGCGATGGCTTGCCGGGGCGGTCGTGTTGTTGTGGGCCGCCGTTGTGCTGGCGGATAAACTCTGGCCGCTGCCGCTCCATGAGGTGGTTCCGGCTCGGGTAGTGGTAGCAGAGGATGGCAGTCCGCTGTGGCGTTTTGCCGATGCGCAGGGAATCTGGCGTTACCCGGTGACCATCGAAGAGGTGTCGCCGCGCTATCTTGATGCCCTCATTCAGTATGAAGACCGCTGGTTCTGGGATCACCCCGGCGTGAATCCATTTTCTATTGCCCGCGCGGCCTGGCAGAATGTGACCTCTGGCCGCGTAGTGTCCGGTGGCAGCACTCTGACCATGCAGGTCGCGCGGCTGCTTGACCCGCACCCGCGCACTTTCGGCGGTAAATTTCGCCAGCTCTGGCGCGCGATGCAGCTGGAGTGGCACCTCTCCAAGCGTGACATTCTCACCCTTTATCTTAATCGCGCCCCGTTTGGCGGCACGCTGCAGGGCATCGGTGCGGCAAGCTGGGCCTATCTCGGAAAACCACCTGCCCAGCTAAGCTACGCCGATGCTGCTCTGCTAGCCGTGTTGCCGCAGGCACCGAGCCGATTACGCCCGGATCGCTGGCCTGTACGTGCTCAGTTGGCACGTAATAAAGTGCTGGATCGCATGCTGACGCAGCAGGTCTGGCCCGCATCCGCAGTGAAAGAAGCCAAAGAGGAGCCGGTGTGGCTGTTTCCCCGGCAGATGCCGCAGCTTGCACCGCTGTTTGCCCGTCATATGCTGGCGCAGAGCCGGGATGAAAAAATCGTCACCACTCTGGATGCTGGGCTGCAGCGTCAATTGGAAGAGATGGCGCTGAACTGGAAATCGCGCCTGCCGCCGCGTAGCTCGCTGGCGATGGTGGTGGTGGATAATCGCAATATGAAGGTGCGCGGCTGGGTGGGTTCGGCGGATATCGCTGACGACAGCCGCTTTGGCCACGTCGATATGGTGACGGCGGTGCGCTCGCCGGGCTCGGTGCTGAAACCGTTTTTGTACGGCATGGCACTCGATAGCGCGTTAATTCACCCTGAATCGCTGCTACAGGATGTCCCCCGGCGCGTGGGCGACTATCGTCCCGGCAACTTTGATAGTGGCTTTCATGGCCCGGTCAGCATGAGCGAGGCGCTGGTGCGTTCGCTGAATCTCCCGGCGGTACAGGTGCTGGATGCCTTCGGACCGAAGCAGTTTGCTGCGCGTTTGCGTAATGCCGGGCTACCGCTGATTTTACCTGCGGGCGCTGAGCCGAATCTGTCGCTGATCCTCGGCGGTGCGGGTGCGCGACTGGCGGATATCACCGCCGCCTATAGCGCTTTGGCCCGCCATGGTAAGGTCGGAAAACTGCGCATGCTGGCGAGTGACCCGCTGGTGGAGCGACCGCTGCTCTCACCCGGAGCGGCGTGGATCATTCGCCGCATCCTCGCTGGCGAAGCCCAGCCGGTGCCGGACTCATCATTGCCGCAGGTAGTGCCGCTGGCGTGGAAAACCGGCACCAGCTACGGCTATCGCGATGCGTGGGCGATTGGCGTCAATGCTCGTTACAGCATTGGGATCTGGACGGGCAGGCCAGACGGCACGCCGGTGGCCGGGCAGTTCGGTTTTGCCAGCGCGATCCCGCTGTTAAATCAGGTGAGCAATCTGCTGCTTGCTAATAACGCACGTCAGCAGGAGGGGCGCGATCCGCGTCCTGCTTCGGTGAGCACAGCGGAAATTTGCTGGCCAAGCGGGCAGCCGTTGCCCGCCGGAGACAGCAACTGCCGCCGACGCTTGTCCACCTGGGTGCTGGATAACAGCCTGCCGCCGACGCTGCTGCTGCCGGAGCAGGAAGGGATTCAGGGTATTCGTTTCCCAGTGTGGCTGGATAGCGAAGGTCAGCGCGTTGCTGCGGATTGTCCAGACGCCCGTGAAACCACCTTCGACGTCTGGCCGCTGCCGCTGGAGCCTTGGCTGCCCATCGGCGAGCGCCGTGACGCGCGATTACCGCCGGCCTCGACGCGTTGTCCACCTCGTCAATTGCAGAATGTCGCCCCGCTGATGCTTTCCGGTATTCGTGAAGATGCGGTGATCCGACGCTTGCCCGGAGAACCGAGCGCAAAAGTGGTGCTGCAGGCAAGCGGTGGGGAAGGGCGACGCTGGTGGTTCCTCAACGGTGAACCGCAGACGAGCGCAGGGGATAGTCTGACCTTAACGCTGATGAACCCAGCACGCTATCAACTGGTGGTGATGGATGAGAGCGGGCAGACTTCGGTGGTGAACTTTATGCTACAGTGAGTAAAATTGCCGGGTAGCGCTGTGCTTACCCAGCCTATGGGGGGATACCACGTTGTAGGCCCGATAAGCGTAGCGCCATCGGGCAAAACCAGCGCACAATTGCCAAACCGGGCTTGTTACAAAATGTGTTGCTTAAAAGTGTTTTATTTTAAAAAAATGTTACCTTCATCCATAGGCAACGACGCATCCGGTCTTTATAATCCGCGCCAGGTCATACAACAGCTGTATGCACGACAACATAAAATTAGAGGTAATCATGGCTATTGAACGTACTTTTTCCATCATCAAGCCAAACGCGGTGGCAAAAAACGTTATTGGCAGCATCTTCTCTCGCTTTGAATCAGCAGGGTTTAAGATTGTTGGCACCAAAATGCTGCACCTGACCGTTGAGCAGGCTCGTGGCTTCTACGCTGAGCACGATGGTCGTCCATTCTTCGACGGTCTGGTTGAGTTCATGACCTCCGGCCCAATCGTGGTTTCCGTACTGGAAGGCGAAAACGCCGTTCAGCGTCACCGTGACCTGCTGGGTGCAACCAACCCAGACAACGCGCTGGCTGGCACTCTGCGTGCTGACTACGCGGACAGCTTCACCGAAAACGGCACCCACGGTTCTGACTCCGTAGAATCCGCCGCGCGCGAAATCGCTTTCTTCTTCGCAGAAGGCGAAGTGTGCCCACGTACCCGCTAAGGGCACGTTTACACTTTATTTAGTGAATGCCGCGTGCAGACGTGGCATCCATGCGCCAGAATTTGTACAATGCAGCGCCCCCGGACGAGCAGACCGCTTTCCTGGGGCGCTTCTTTTTATCAACCCTCCAGGGGCCATAACGTGTAACAACGAGGCCGGAATAGAAAATGTCTGAACAAATTGTCACGCCTGAGAGCGCCATCCCGGCGGTTCCCAACAAAGATGGAAAAATTAACCTGCTGGATCTTAGCCGTCCGCAGATGCGCGAGTTTTTTAAAGACTTAGGCGAAAAACCCTTCCGCGCCGATCAGGTGATGAAGTGGATGTACCACTACTGCTGCGACGACTTTGATGAGATGACTGACATCAACAAAGTGCTGCGTGGCAAGCTTAAAGAAGTCGCTGAAATTCGCGCCCCTGAAGTGGTGGAAGAGCAGCGTTCATCTGATGGCACCATCAAATGGGCGATTGCCGTCGGCGATCAGCGCGTTGAAACCGTATATATCCCGGAAGACGACCGCGCAACCCTGTGCGTCTCTTCACAGGTCGGTTGCGCGTTAGAGTGTAAATTCTGCTCTACGGCTCAGCAGGGCTTCAACCGTAACCTGCGGGTATCGGAAATCATCGGCCAGGTCTGGCGCGCGGCGAAAATCGTCGGTGCCGTCAAAGCGACCGGCGTACGTCCTATCACCAACGTGGTGATGATGGGCATGGGCGAGCCGCTGCTGAACCTGACCAACGTGGTTCCAGCGATGGAAATCATGCTGGACGATTTCGGTTTTGGTCTCTCCAAACGTCGCGTAACCCTGTCTACCTCAGGCGTTGTGCCTGCGCTGGATAAACTGGGCGACATGATTGACGTGGCGCTGGCGATTTCCCTGCACGCTCCGAACGACACCATCCGTGATGAAATTGTACCTATCAACAAAAAGTACAATATCGCCACCTTCCTGGAATCCGTTCGCGGCTACATTTCGAAATCCAACGCTAACCAGGGTCGTGTGACCATCGAGTACGTCATGCTGGACCATATCAACGATGGTACCGAGCATGCGCATGAACTGGCGGCATTGCTGAAAGATACGCCATGTAAGATCAACCTGATCCCATGGAACCCGTTCCCGGGCGCGCCGTATGGCCGCAGCTCGAACAGCCGTATCGACCGTTTCTGTAAAGTGCTGATGGGCTATGGCTTTACCACCATTGTGCGTAAAACGCGCGGTGATGATATTGACGCCGCCTGCGGCCAGTTGGCCGGTGACGTTATCGACCGCACCAAGCGTACAATGCGTAAGCGTATGCAGGGCGAAGCGATTGACGTGAAAGCGCTGTAATTCAGCGTGGCGTGCGCCTGAAAAGGCGCACGCAAAGCCAAGTGCTTAAGGATTAGGCGAAACGTACTGATTTGGATAATAATTACGGTGCGTTTCGATGAGTATTGAGGCAGTATGTAGCGTTGCAACAACAGCGTAGCGACGGCCTTTGACGCTGTTTTGAAGTTGGGTATACCGGGCAGCTTGTCGGTCTGTCCGATAGCAACGATCGGATGTTTCGCGGTGCGGGTACGGTTCCGCATCAGAACCTTAAATTTCACGAATCAGCAGTTGTAGCGAATGAATACTGAAACCAACCACGACCAACAAGAAGCACAAACCACGGGTGTACGCCTGCGTACTGCCCGTGAACAACTCGGACTCAGCCAGCAAGCCGTTGCAGAACGCTTGTGCCTGAAGGTTTCCACCGTTCGTGATATTGAAGAAGATAAGGCGCCTGCTGAACTCGCTTCAACATTCTTGCGTGGTTATATCCGCTCCTACGCTCGCCTTGTGCATATCCCCGAGGAGGAGCTGCTGCCGATGATGGAAAAGCAAGCACCGGTACGCGCGGCGAAAGTCGCTCCGATGCAGACCTTCTCCCTGGGCAAGCGTCGCAAAAAACGTGACGGCTGGCTGATGAGTTTTACCTGGCTTGTCCTCTTCGTGGTTGTCGGGTTAACCGTTGCCTGGTGGTGGCAGAACCATAAAGCGCAGCAGGAAGAGATCACCACCATGGCCGATCAATCCTCCGTTGAGCTGAAAGCGAGCGGCAACGACTCGCAGGATATCCCGCTGAACACTGGCGCGGATACCGCGCAGGCTCCTGCTACGACCGATACCGCAGCAACTCCAGATACCGCTACCACCGCACCTGCGGATGCCGCACCGGCTCCGACTGCGCCTGTAGCAACCGCACAGAATAACGCCGTTGTGGCACCGTCTCAGGCTAACGTCGACGGTACCGCAGCGCAAACCACTACCCCTGCACCGCAGACCGCAACGCCGGGCGCACTGCCAACCGACCCGGCACAAACTGCCGCACCGGTTGCTGATGCTAATGCGCTGGTGATGAACTTCTCCGCCGACTGCTGGCTGGAAGTGACCGACGCTACCGGTAAAAAGCTGTTCAGCGGCCTGCAGCGTAAAGGTGGTACCCTGAACCTGAGCGGCCAGGCGCCTTACAAACTCAAAATTGGTGCTCCGGCCGCAGTACAGATCGCCTACCAGGGCAAACCGGTCGATCTGAGCCGCTTTATCAGAACTAACCAGGTTGCGCGCCTGACCGTGAGTGCTGAACAATCACCAGCACAATAACAGACGCGTAATGCGGGAGATTTTTCATGCACAACCAGGCTCCAATTCAACGTAGAAAATCCACACGCATTTACGTTGGGAACGTGCCGATCGGCGATGGGGCTCCTATCGCCGTACAGTCGATGACCAATACACGCACAACAGACGTTGAAGCGACGGTTAATCAAATTAAGGCGTTGGAACGCGTAGGGGCGGATATCGTTCGTGTATCCGTGCCGACGATGGACGCCGCAGAAGCCTTCAAACTTATCAAACAGCAGGTTAACGTCCCGCTGGTTGCTGATATTCACTTCGACTACCGTATCGCTCTGAAAGTGGCGGAGTACGGCGTTGACTGCCTGCGCATTAACCCAGGCAACATCGGCAACGAAGAGCGCATTCGCATGGTCGTTGACTGTGCTCGCGACAAAAACATCCCTATCCGTATCGGCGTGAACGCCGGGTCGCTGGAAAAAGATCTGCAGGAAAAATACGGCGAACCTACGCCGCAGGCGCTGCTGGAATCAGCAATGCGTCACGTGGATCACCTCGATCGTCTGAACTTCGATCAGTTCAAAGTCAGCGTGAAAGCGTCCGACGTTTTCCTGGCGGTAGAATCGTATCGCCTGCTGGCGAAACAGATCGATCAGCCGCTGCACCTCGGGATCACCGAAGCAGGCGGCCTGCGTAGCGGTTCAGTGAAGTCAGCCATTGGCCTGGGCCTGCTGCTATCCGAAGGGATTGGCGACACGCTGCGCGTTTCGCTGGCGGCGGATCCGGTCGAAGAGATCAAGGTCGGTTTCGATATTCTGAAATCACTGCGTATCCGCGCACGTGGGATCAACTTCATCGCTTGCCCTACCTGTTCACGTCAGGAGTTTGACGTTATCGGGACGGTCAACGCGCTGGAGCAGCGTCTGGAAGATATCATCACCCCGATGGACGTATCGATTATCGGCTGCGTGGTAAACGGCCCTGGCGAAGCGCTGGTGTCGACGCTTGGCGTGACCGGCGGCAACAAAAAAAGCGGCCTGTATGAAGACGGCGTGCGTAAAGATCGCGTCGATAACGACGATATGATTAGCCAGCTTGAAGCAAGGATCCGGGCGAAAGCGTCGGTGCTTGATGAAGCGCGCCGTATCGACGTTCAGCAGGTTGAAAAATAACGAGATGGGAAGCGCCTTGCTTCCTGTGTATGATTGAACCCCAGGCGCTGAACGCGCCGAGGGTTCATTTTTATATATAAAGAGAATTAACGTGGCAAAAAACATTCAAGCCATTCGCGGCATGAACGATTATCTGCCTGGCGAAACCGCCATCTGGCAGCGCATTGAAGGCACACTCAAGCAGGTGCTCGGCAGCTACGGTTATAGCGAAATCCGTTTGCCGATTGTAGAGCAGACCCCGTTGTTCAAACGCGCTATCGGTGAAGTGACCGACGTGGTTGAAAAAGAGATGTATACCTTCGAAGACCGCAATGGCGATAGCCTGACGCTGCGTCCGGAAGGTACTGCGGGCTGCGTACGCGCCGGCATCGAACATGGTCTTCTGTACAATCAGGAGCAGCGTCTGTGGTACATCGGGCCGATGTTCCGCCACGAACGCCCTCAGAAAGGACGTTACCGCCAGTTCCATCAGCTGGGTTGCGAAGTCTTCGGTCTGCAGGGCCCAGACATCGACGCAGAGCTGATTATGCTGACCGCGCGCTGGTGGCGTGCGCTGGGTATCTCTGAACACGTGAATCTGGAGCTGAACTCCATCGGTTCTCTGGAAGCTCGTGCCAACTACCGTGACGCACTGGTCGCCTTCCTTGAGCAGCACGTAGAAGTGCTGGACGAAGACTGCAAACGACGTATGTACAGCAACCCACTGCGCGTGCTGGATTCCAAAAACCCAGACGTTCAGGCGCTGCTGAACAACGCCCCTGCGCTGGGCGACTATCTGGATGAAGAGTCCCGCGAGCACTTTGCTGGCCTGTGCGCACAGCTGGATGCTGCCGGTATTGCCTACACCGTTAACCAGCGTCTGGTTCGCGGTCTGGACTACTATAACCGCACCGTTTTCGAATGGGTGACCAACAGCCTCGGCTCGCAGGGTACCGTTTGTGCAGGTGGCCGTTATGATGGTCTGGTTGAGCAACTGGGCGGCCGTGCTACCCCTGCGGTAGGCTTCGCGATGGGTCTGGAACGTCTTGTTTTATTAGTTCAGGCAGTTAATCCGGAATTTATTGCCTCTCCTGTTGTCGATATATACCTGGTCGCTTCAGGCACCGATACTCAGTCAGCCGCCATGCGTCTGGCAGAGCAGGTGCGTGATGCGTTACCGGGCGTGAAGCTGATGACCAACCACGGCGGCGGTAACTTTAAGAAGCAGTTTGCCCGCGCTGATAAATGGGGTGCCCGTATTGCCCTGGTTCTGGGTGAGTCTGAGGTTGAGCAAGCCACTGTTGTCGTGAAGGATTTGCGCTCTGGTGAGCAGACAACCGTAACGCAGGAAGGCGTTGCCGCGCATTTGCGCACTATTCTGGGTTAATCTCCAGGACATTATTATCAGGAGAAGGGCTGCGTGGAAATTAATAACGAAAACGATCAGGTTGAGGCGATTAAAAGCTTCTTTGCCGAAAATGGTAAAGCGCTGGCCGTTGGGGTCATTCTGGGGATTGGTGCGCTGGTTGGCTGGCGTTACTGGAACTCGCATCAGTTAGATTCGGCCCGTGAGTCCTCTGCGGCTTATGAAAACGCCGTCTCTTCTCTGAGTTCAGGGAAACCGGAAGCGCTGGCCGCCGCGGAGAAATTTGCCGCCGACAGTAAAAACACCTACGGTGCGTTTGCTTCTCTGGAACTGGCTCAGGTCTTCGTCGATAAAAGCGACCTTGCTCAGGCTGAAAAACAGCTGCAGCAGGGCCTGGCTGCCGCATCTGATGATAATCTGAAATCCGTCATCAGCCTGCGTCTGGCCCGCGTTCAGCTACAGCTGAAGCAGCCTGACGTTGCTCTGAAAACGCTGGAAGGCGTGAAGGGCGAAGGCTGGACGGCAATTGTTGCTGATTTACGCGGGGAAATCCTGCTCAGTAAAGGTGACAAGCAGGGCGCACGTGCGGCGTGGGAAGCTGGCGCTAAGAGCGATGCATCGCCCGCGCTGAGCGAAATGATGCGCATGAAAATTAATAATTTGTCCGTCTGAGAGGGACCCGATGCAATTGCGTAAATTACTTTTGCCAGGACTGCTTTCTGTCACTCTGTTGAGTGGTTGTTCACTGTTTAGCGGCGAAGAAGATGTTGTTAAAATGTCTCCTCTGCCAACCGTAGAAAACCAGTTTACGCCGTCTACCGCATGGGATGTTTCCGTCGGCAGCGGTATCGGTGATTTCTACTCCAACCTGCATCCGGCTTATGCGGACAGCGTGGTTTACGCGGCTGACCGTAAAGGCACCGTGAAAGCGCTGAACGCGGATGACGGCAAAGAAGTGTGGTCCGTTAACCTGGCGGAAAAAGATGGCTGGTTCTCTCGTAAGCCAGCGCTGCTCTCTGGCGGCCTGACCGTTGCCGGCGGCCACGTCTATGTGGGCAGCGAAAAAGCGCAGGTTTATGCGCTGGATGCGGGTGATGGTTCCGTTGTCTGGAAAACCACGGCAGCAGGCGAAGTGCTGTCTCGTCCAACCGTCAGCGATGGTCTGGTGCTGGTGCATACCAGCAACGGTCAGCTGCAGGCACTGGATGAAAACAGCGGCGTCGTGAAATGGACGGTGAACCTGGATATGCCTGCGCTCTCTCTGCGCGGCGAATCTGCACCGGCTGTGGCCTTCGGCGCGGCGATTGTTGGCGGCGATAACGGTCGCGTGAGTGCGGTACTGATGCAGCAGGGTCAGATGATCTGGCAGCAGCGTATTTCTCAGGCTACCGGCTCAACCGAAATCGATCGTCTGAGCGATGTAGACACCACGCCGGTTATCGTGAATGGCGTTGTCTACGCGTTAGCCTACAATGGTAATCTGACGGCGCTGGATCTGCGCAGTGGCCAGATCATGTGGAAACGTGAGCTGGGCTCGGTGAATGATTTCATCGTTGACGGCAATCGTATCTACATCGTTGACCAGAACGACCGTCTGCTGGCGTTGACCACCGACGGTGGCGTGACCCTGTGGACGCAGAGCGATCTGCTGCACCGTCTGCTGACCTCTCCGGCGCTGTATAATGGCAGCCTGGTGGTGGGTGACGCAGAAGGTTACATGCACTGGATTAACCCGGAAGATGGGCGCTTCGTCGCTCAGCAGAAGGTTGACAGCGCGGGCTTCCTGACGGAACCGGTGGTGGCTGACGGTAAACTGCTGATTCAGGCGAAAGACGGTACGGTTTACGCGATTACGCGTTAACGGCGACGTTGATTCAGCAATGGACGGCTCCTGAATGCTCAGGGGCCGTTTGCTATTTATAGATTTTGTCAAAATTTTGAGTATATGAGGCTTTAACATGGTACCTGTGGTCGCGCTTGTCGGGCGCCCTAATGTTGGAAAATCCACGCTTTTTAACCGCCTGACGCGCACTCGTGATGCGCTGGTTGCGGATTTCCCGGGTCTGACTCGTGACCGTAAGTACGGTCGTGCTGAAGTTGAAGGGCGTGAGTTTATCTGTATCGATACCGGCGGTATCGATGGCACGGAAGAGGGCGTGGAAACGCGCATGGCGGAGCAGTCGCTGCTGGCGATTGAAGAAGCCGACGTTGTGCTGTTTATGGTTGATGCACGTGCGGGGCTGATGCCTGCGGACGAAGGCATTGCTAAACATCTGCGTGCTCGTGAAAAGCCAACCTTCCTGGTGGCGAACAAAACGGACGGGATTGACCCGGATCAGGCCGTTGCTGACTTCTGGTCGCTGGGCCTCGGTGAAATTCACGCGATTGCGGCCTCTCATGGTCGTGGCGTGACGACGCTGCTGGAAACCGTTCTGCTGCCGTTCGTTGACGATATCAACCCGCCGGAAGAAGTGGACGAAGACGCCGAGTATTGGGCGAAATTCGAAGCTGAAAATGGCGAAGGGGTAGAAGAGCCGGAAGACGACTTCAACCCGCAAGACTTGCCAATCAAAATCGCTATCGTTGGTCGTCCGAACGTAGGTAAGTCTACGCTTACTAACCGTATCCTCGGCGAAGACCGCGTGGTGGTTTACGATATGCCGGGCACCACCCGTGACAGTATCTATATCCCGATGGAGCGCGATGAGCGTGAATACGTTCTCATCGATACCGCGGGTGTGCGTAAGCGCGGCAAGGTGACGGATACGGTTGAGAAGTTCTCCGTAATCAAAACCCTGCAGGCCATTGAAGACGCTAACGTGTGTCTGCTGGTGATTGATGCCCGTGAAGGTATCTCCGATCAGGACCTGTCGCTACTGGGCTTTATCCTCAATAGTGGGCGCTCACTCGTTATCGTCGTCAACAAGTGGGACGGCCTGAGCATGGAAGTGAAAGAGCAGGTGAAAGAGACCCTGGACTACCGTCTGGGCTTTATCGACTTCGCTCGCGTACACTTTATCTCCGCACTGCACGGCAGCGGCGTAGGTAACCTGTTCGAATCTATCCGCGAAGCATATGACAGCTCAACTCGCCGCGTGGGTACCGCGATGCTGACTCGTATCATGACCATGGCGACCGAAGATCACCAGCCGCCGCTGGTTCGTGGTCGTCGCGTGAAGCTGAAATATGCGCACGCCGGTGGTTATAACCCGCCAATTGTGGTTATTCACGGTAACCAGGTGAAAGACCTGCCGGATTCCTACAAGCGCTATCTGATGAACTACTTCCGCAAATCGCTGGATGTGATGGGTACGCCTATCCGCATTCAGTTCAAGGAAGGCGAAAACCCGTATGCAAACAAACGCAATACGCTGACGCCAACCCAGATGCGTAAGCGTCAGCGTCTGATTCGACACATTAAGAAAAGCAAATAAGCGATGCTTTAAACGCTGAATAGCTAAAAAACCCGCGAAAGCGGGTTTTTTTATGATAGTTGTAGGCCGGATAAGCAAAGCGCCATCCGACGTTATTATGATTTCCAACGCGACTGACGGATCACGCTGCAGAAATTGCCGGGCACAAAGCCAGGGTCTTTATCGCAGATAACATCGGCTTTCACGTTGCCGAAGGTGGTCTGGGTTTTACCCTTGATCCCATCGTAAAACGCACTAATGATATTCTCTTTAAAGTTGTCCTGGCGCGGGTGCTGCTGAACGACCGCTTCACGATTCGCATCGCTAACCTCATCGTAGCCAATCCCCAGCACGTCCATTTCCACGCCTGCGGTTAACAGCGCGATCTCCGGTGCCATAAATTCCGGAATACCGGGGGTGGTGTGCAGGGCTATCGCTGTCCACACTTTATCAATATCAGCAGCCGCGATGCCGTGGCCCTCAAGGAAGGCGCGGGCGGCGTTGGCGCCATCGACTTCAAATCGCTTATCGCAGCTGCAATGCTCATGCGTCAGGCCAATATCATGGAACATACAGCCGACGTACAGCAGTTCGTGGTCCACTTTCAGCTCCCGGCGTGCCCCGGCCAGAGCCCCCCAGTAGTAGACGCGACTTGAGTGGTGGAACAGCAGGTCACTTTCGGTATCGCGAATAAACTCGGTAGTTTCGCGAGCCAGCTTGCTGTCGGGGATACGGATGCCATGCACGTTGATGGTCATATTTTTCTCCTTACAGGTTGTTGCAGGAGAGTTTACAGAGCATTCTGTATGTCATAAATTGTCTTATAACGACGATTAAAGACATTCCATCGAATCAGGACACCCCGCTCATGAAACGCGTTATTGCTCTCCTTGCCGTGCCCGGCGTTCAGTTACTGGACGTTTCCGGTCCGCTGGATGTGTTTGCTGAGGCCAACCGGATCCTGCATCGTGAGGTGTATGAGTTCGCGGTGATTGCACTAGAAGATATGACGGTAAGCGCGTCGTCCGGCGTGAATCTGCTGGCGAACGTGCGACTGGTAGAGACGAATGCGCTACAGCCGGATACGTTTTTGCTGGCCGGCGCGCCAGAAGTCTGGCAGCAGACGCTGAACGATGAGCAAATCGCACATATCCGCAGACTGTGTGATAACAGTCGCCGCTACGGTTCCGTTTGTACCGGCGCATTTCTATTAGCGCAAACGGGGCTGCTGACCCAGCGTAAAATCACCACCCACTGGGCCATGACGTCCCGCTTTATGGCGACGTTCCCGGACGTTGAGGTCGATGCCGATGCGCTGTATGTAGCGGACGGACCGGTCAGAACGGCGGCAGGGGTGACTTCGGGGATGGATTTAGCCATTCGACTGGTGGAAGAAGATCTGGGGCGCGAGGTGGCGCAGGAAATAGCCTGTAATCTGGTGATGTTTTTCCGTCGCCCGGTGAATCAGGGGCATTTTATACGCCACAGCGCGGTCTCAACGACCGGCCGCAATGCGTTTCAGGATTTGCAGCGCTGGACGCTTGCCAACCTGTCGACGGTGCTGAGCCTGCAGGATATGGCCGACCATATCGGTCTTAGCGCCCGCCATCTGAGCAGGCTGTTCCGTCAAGAAATGAATATGGCCGCCGGAGAGTGGCTGGAGGCCGGGCGAATAGACCGGGCTAAAATGCTGCTGGAAAGCGGCACCCTGCCGCTGAAAACCATCGCCAGCCAGTGCGGATATTCCAGCAGCGACGTGCTGCGCCGGGCCTTTATTAAGCGCGTCGGTATTACGCCGTCAGTGTACCGACGGCTGAATGTGGCTCGACCGTGGGCGCAATTGCCGGAATGAGCCGAGAACTTAACCGCTTTATGACGCCACTTATGGCAGGTTGTTCTCGCGTAGCCGAAAATTATCATCCAGACTTAAGCCAAAGACGTAGTCTGTACAGGCATTGTGCTTTACACTGCGCGCTGCAAAAATTGAGTCAACAAACGATTAAAGTAGGCGGTAAGGTCGATGAACGGAACAATCACAACCTGGTTTAAAGATAAAGGTTTTGGGTTTATCAAAGATGAAAACGGTGATAACCGCTATTTTCATGTGATTAAGGTTGCCAACCCCGATCTGATTAAAAAAGATGCCGCGGTGACCTTCGAACCCACCACCAACAACAAAGGGCTATCTGCTTACGCGGTGAAAGTTATCCCGGAAAGCAAACATATCTATATCGCGGGTGAGCGCATCAAGCTCACGTCGATCAAATCCTTCCTGGTGTACAGCGAGGAAGTGCCTGCCGATACCCGTATTGATAAAGAGAATGCGGTGCTGTCCGTGGGGCTTCTGATGAACAGCATCAAGCCGAAATCAGCGGAGAAAACGGGTGAAATGCGTACGCTGAAGAAGCTGGCAATCACCACTTTCCAGGGCACAACGCTTATCTTCTCGGAAGATGAGATTGATATTGAAGCCACGGTAAAAATGCTCAAGGTCTGAGACCTTCTCAGCCGCGAAGAATGAGATTAACCCCAGGAGCGATGTATGAATAATGACATTCCACTGAAGTATTATGATATTGCCGAAGAGTACGCCTCAGAATCGGCGAAGCCCGTCGGCGAGAGCGAACTGGATGCGTTGGCGCACTACTTCCAACTGCTGTTGACCCGTTTAATGAATAACGAAGAGATCAGCGAAGAAGCGCAGCAGGAGATGGCGACTGAAGCCGGTATCAGCGCGCAGCGTATTGATGAAATTGCCAACTTCCTCAATGAGTGGGGCAACGAGTAACGCGTTACGCCTCTGCGGGGCGTTGCATCCAGCGATCCCAGTCGGGGTTTTCCCCGATGCTCTCGACCAGAAAATCGATAAAACTTCTGACCTTGGGATCCTGGTAATGCCCCGGATGATACAGTGCGTACAGGCTGTAATCATTTTCCCTCGCGCTATATTCCGTCAGTACAGGCACCAGCTCACCCCGGGCAATCGAATCGCCCAGCATATAGGTCGGCAGGCTGACTATTCCCTGATGATGCAGTGCAGCATGAAGTAGCCCGAGAGTGCTGTTCACTTCGATGATGCTGTTCACCTTTAGCGCGCTAAAGCTGCCGTTGACGTTTTGATAGCGCCAGTTATCGGAAACGTTGGGGTTTATCAGACAGTCGTGCTGCTCAAGATCCTCAAGCCGTTGCGGCACGCCGCGCCTTGCGAAATAATCCCGGCTGGCGCAGTACACCCAGTTAATTTTGCAGATTTTGCGCAGCGCAAAATTGGTGGGCGGGTGTGCGGTAATTCTGAGGGCAATATCAAAATTCTCTTCGTTAAGATTGACGTTCTGGTCGTTTAAATCGACACAGAGTGTGACGTCTGGGTTGTCCTGACGATATTCGCTGTAAATACGCATCAGATGACAGACGCCGAAGGCAATAGAGCAGGTGATGCGCAGCTTGCCCTGTGGGTGATGGTTAAAGCTGGCGATATTGGCCAGCGACTCGTCCAGTTCTTCTAGCAGGCGCTGTGCGCGAAACAGTAAATATTGCCCCGGTTCGGTCAGGATTAAAGTGCGGGTGGTGCGCTTTAACAACACGACACCGAGTTGATCCTCAAGCTGGGCGATACTGCGGCTCACGGACGAGGGCGTCAGATTCAGCTTTTGCGCAGCGGCAGAAAAACTATTGCACTCCACCACTTTGATAAACGTTTTCAGATGATGAAAGATGGAATAGTTATCAACTTTTAATTTTGCAAGCGCCGCATTTTTATTTAATGACATCGCTACCCCCCTTTTCTTAGCCGAATAATAGACGTGATGATGTTGAAGTTTGAGCACCATCACGGAAATGGTGAGTCGCTCGCTTACCTGTTCGCCATGTGCAATAAAAAACGCTGCCTGCTGCCACCTTACCCGAACCGGCCCAGAAAGAAAAATATAATCTTTTTATGGTGTAATTATCTGTTTTTAAATAATTTTATTTGTCTTTCTTAAAAATTGAGATGACTATCAATTTTTGCGTTAAACGCAAAGGTATTGTTAGTGATTAACACCGTTCAGACCTTTCTTTATCCCTGCCATATCCCCTAACATTTGTGTTGACAGACACCTCAATCCAGTTTTTTGAGTTTCTATTCTAAATAACACTTATAAATAGGAAGGCATTTAATGGCTGAGATACTCGAAAATAAAACTAATAATTTATATAAATCCGTACCCTTCACGAAATATGATGTTGGTTGGGTGATTCTCTGCATTGGTATGGCCATTGGTTCAGGCATCGTTTTTATGCCAGTACAGGTGGGTATTAAAGGTATTTGGGTCTTTATCGCTTCAGTGGCAATTTCATATCCAGCGATTTATATCCTGCAAAGCCTCTATCTGAAGACGCTGTCAGAAACAGATGATTGTCAGGATTACGCCAGCGTCATCACCCAATATCTGGGGAAAAACTGGGGGATGGGTTTAGGTATTGCCTACTTTCTGATGCTGCTGCACGGTATGTTTTCTTACTCGCTGGCCGTGACCTTTGATAGCGCATCCTATATCCAAACCTTTGGCCTGACGAAAGGCCTGCTGTCTGATTCTATCTGGTACGGGTTGATTATCCTGACGGTGCTGGTCTGTATTGCTTCGCAGGGTGAAAAGCTGTTGTTTAAGGTTTCTGGCCCCATGGTGTGCGTGAAGTTTGGCATTATCGTGGTGCTGGGTCTGGTGATGGTGCCGTACTGGAACTTCAGCAATATCAGCGCATTTCCGCCAATATTGACGTTTATGCGTGATGTGTTCCTGACGCTGCCGTTTACATTGTTTTCTATTTTGTTTGTGCAGATATTAAGCCCAATGAATATCGCCTATCGCAAGATGGAAGCCGATAAACGTATTGCGACTTACCGGGCGATTCGCGCCAACCGGGTGGCCTATATTATTCTGGCCGTTGCGGTGCTGTTTTTTGCTTTTTCGTTCACTTTTGCCATTAGCCACGAGCAGGCGGTATCGGCGTTTGAACAGAACATCTCCGCGCTGGCGATTGCCGCCCAGGTTATTCCCGGCTCGGTGGTTAAAGTGATGAGTGCGCTGCTCAATATTTTTGCCATCCTCACCGCGTTTCTCGGTATCTACCTCGGTTTTCAGGAAGCGATTAAGGGCATCGTGGTGAACGTTATCACCCGCTTTATGCCTGAAGAGAAGATCAACCAGAAGGTGCTGCACGTGGCAATTAGCATTGGTGTGATCCTCGCGTTGTGGGTCTGGATCTCGACGCGTTTCTCGATCCTGTTCTTTATGCAGCTTGGCAGCCCGCTGTTTGGCCTGGTGTCCTGCCTGATCCCTTGCTATCTGGTTTATAAGGTGAAGGTGCTGCATCAGTTTAAAGGCCCGGGGGTCTGGTTCATCATTTTCTTTGGCATCTTGCTGTGTCTATCGCCCTTCTTTAAGTTCTTTGAGTAACGTTCGGTGGTTACGATGTTTTCGCGACCAGGGAAATTTATGAGGTAATCCATGAGTAATCGATCCACATCCGACTTTAACATCAGCACTCAAATCACCCAGCTTGGCCGGGATGCCAGTAAACAGGCGGGGTTTGTGAACGTACCGGTCTATCGCGGCTCGACGGTGATTTTCCCGACGGTGAGTGACCTTGAACATAACCGCGCGGAGTTTAACTACGGCACCATGGGCACACCGACCATTGCCAGCCTGGAGAATGCATGGAGCGCGCTGGCGGGTGCTGCGGGTACGGTGCTGTCGCCGTCTGGCCTGGGAGCGATTGCGCTGTCGCTTTTGACCACGCTGAAAGCGGGCGATCACCTGCTGATGCCCGACAGCGTTTATCGGCCAACCCGCAACTTCTGCGCCGGGATGCTGACCAAAATGGGGATTGATACCACCTACTACGACCCGCTGATTGGTGCGGACATTGAGAGTCTGTTCCGGCCCAATACCACCACGCTGTTCCTCGAATCTCCGGGGTCACAAAGCTTTGAGATTCAGGATGTTCCAGCAATGACCCGGGCGGCGAAAAAGCACAATATTGCCACCATTATCGATAACACCTGGGCGACGCCGATTTTCTTCCGCGCCCACGAGCACGGCTGCGATCTGTCTCTGGAGGCGGGGACCAAATATCTCGGTGGCCATTCCGACCTGCTGATGGGCGTGGTGTCGGCCAATGAAAACTGGTGGCCTCAGCTTCGCCAAACCTACGATTTGATGGCGATGCTGCCGGGTGCCGAAGATTGTTTCCTGGCGCTGCGGGGCTTGCGCACCATGCATCTACGCCTGAAAGAGGCGGAAAAACGCGGCCTGGAGATGGCGCATTGGCTGAGCGAACGCCCTGAAGTGATGAGAGTGCTGCACCCGGCGCTGCCGGAATGCCCGGGGCATGAGCTGTGGAAGCGTGATTTTACCGGTTCATCCGGGCTGTTCTCTTTCGTGCTTAAGCCGGAATTTACCAAAGCGGGCGTGGCGAACATGCTGGATCATATGGGCATTTTTGGTATGGGGTATTCCTGGGGCGGGTTCGAAAGTCTGATGATTCCATTTAACTGCGCTGATTATCGTACCGCCACCACCTGGCAGCCTGGTGGCCTGACACTGCGTATCCAGATTGGCCTCGAAGATATGGATGACCTGAAGACCGATCTGGCAGAAGGTTTTGCGCGATTGCGCGCGGTTCTGTAACCCGATAGCCCATCGTGAACAATAATTCACGATGGCGCTTCACGCATAATGGCGCTAAATGTCGTTTACTTATACGTGAGTCGGAAATTATGAATATTGGATTTATCGGCCTGGGGGCGGTGGTGGAAACCGCCTATCTTCCTGCGCTAGCGCGACTGTCGTTCCCAATCTCCTCGTTGTGGGGATACGATCTGAATCCACAGCGCACGCTGCCGGGCGTCAGCGCCTGTGAGTCGCTGGCGGAGCTGCGGGAAAAGCCGCTCGATGTGCTGTTTATCACCACCGTTTCGTTGCAGCATCTGCCCGCGCTCGAGCAGGCGCTGCGTTCTAACATCCCCCGTATCGTGGTGGAAAAACCGGTCGCCGCCACCCTCGGGCAAATTGATAGCCTGCGTCAGTTGCTTGCCCATAAAGATAATGCCCAGCGCGTACTGGCGCTGGACCACTGGATGGCCCGCGATGGTGCGTTGTGTCTGGTGCAAGGGAAAATGGACGACCGCTGGCAGCCGGAGGATTCTGCGAGCGTGACTGCGCCGCTGGTCACTTCGCTGGACGATATTGCCGGCATCGACGGCTTTCTGCTAGAACCAAGCGGCTTTAACGCCGCCGGGGAGCCTATCGCCCTGAACTTTACCACCGGCGAGCCGGATACCCGTGAATTTCGCCATCCTGACGGTGTGATTGTCGATATCGGCACCCACGTGCTGGCCATGATGCGTGAAACGGTGCGCTATCTCGGCGGTAGTGATGATATTCAGCTGGTGGCGCAGCAGGTTAAGGACCGGCTGGGGCGGCCTATTGCACGCGGCGATATCGAAACGGCGGAAGGGGAGGCGCATCTCAAAGGTACACTAGGCCATATTCCTGTGAATCTGTGGCTGAACAAATATGCCGGGCCGGGCGTGGAGCGCAAAGGGATCCGCATTTATCTGCGCGACGGAAGGGTTATCAGCCAGACTCGTGCTCCTGGCGGTGAAAGCGTGGAGCTGATTGATGGCGATAGCGTGATGCGCTGGACGCGGCCGGGCGCCATTTACGCGCACTGCCTCGCGGAGCACATCCTCGGTAAGCGCAGCCTGTTTTTCCGCGCCCCGGACGAAGTGGCGAAACTGACGCAGCGCCGGATGGCGGAAGTGGAGACGCTTTTGCGTATCCAGCAGCAACTGCGTGGGGAACATTGAGCGGTGAGTCGTGGTAAAATAGCGGCACAAGAACCGAGTTAAGGAGTCGTCATGGAATTCATCTGCCCAACCTGTCAGGCCTCTCTGGAGGTGCAGGGTAACCAGGCCCACTGCGATCGCTGCGAGCAAGATTTTACGCTGGAAGCACGCTGCCCGGAGTGCCATAAGCAGCTGGAGGTGTTGAAAGCCTGCGGCGCGGTGGACTACTTCTGCCAGAACGGCCACGGCCTGGTATCGAAAAAGCGGGTAGAGTGGTTGCCGGTCGGCGAATAATTTTACGGCCGTATCTCGTTTATGCCGGGTGGCGGCTGCGCCTTACCCGGCCTACATGGTTTGCGCCCGACGGCAGGCCTGATAAGCGACGCGCCATCAGGCTCTGGCTTTGTCATCGGCTTCTTACTCCGCTTTTTTACGCGCTCGTGTTTTCTTCTGTGCGGTGACCGTGCGGATTTCACTCTCCACCCAGCCGTCTGCCAGACGCGTCGTCAGCATCTCTCCCGCCTTTGCCTGCTTTGTTTGCTTCAGCACTTTGCCATCGCTGGCGGTCGTAACGCTGTAGCCGCGCGCGAGCGTTGCCAGCGGGCTAACGGCTTCCAGATGCGTGACTGCATTGCCAAAGCGTTCGCGCTGCTCGCTCAGACGGGCGCGAATATTCTCGGCCAGACGATATTCCAGTTGCTGAATGCGCGACTGGGCGCGATGAATGCGCGGCTGCGGATTCTGCTGATTCAGGCGCTGCATCATGCGCTGCTGGCGCTGATTGGCCTGCTTCATCTGGTTTTCCAGCGCCGTGCTCATGCGTTGGCGAAGACGCTCAAGCGTCGTCTGCTGGCGAGCCAGCCGTAGCTGTGGATGCTGCTGCTGGAGGCGATGGAACATCTGGGTAAAGCGACGGCTGCGGTTGGCAAGGTAGTAATCCATCGCCATGCCAAGGCGCTGCTGGGCGGATTGGATCTGGCGGACTAACTCCTGCTGATTGCGGCTGACCATTTCTGCTGCGGCGGACGGCGTTGGCGCGCGCAGGTCGCCGACGAAATCGGCAATAGTGACGTCAGTTTCATGGCCGACGGCGCTCACGACTGGAATGCGGCTGGCAAATATCGCCCGCGCCACGCGCTCATCGTTAAAGCTCCACAAATCTTCCAGCGAACCGCCGCCGCGCCCGACGATCAGCACGTCGCATTCGTTGCGGGCGTTAGCCAGCTCAATGGCGCGCACGATTTGCCCCGGCGCATCTTCGCCCTGGACGGCGGTCGGGTAAATCACCACCGGCAGCGACGGATCGCGGCGTTTGAGGACGTGAAGAATATCGTGCAGCGCAGCGCCCGTTTTGGAGGTAATCACCCCAACGCAGTGCGCCGGAGAGGGGAGCGGCTGTTTGAGCTGCTGGTCGAAGAGGCCTTCAGCCTGGAGCTTCGCCTTCAGTTGTTCGTACTTCTGCTGTAATAGACCTTCGCCCGCTGGCTGCATGCTTTCGACGATGATTTGGTAATCACCGCGCGGCTCGTACAGCGTAATATTGGCGCGGACTAACACCTGCTGCCCATGCTGCGGACGGAACGTCACCCGGCGGTTGCTGTTGCGGAACATCGCGCAGCGAACCTGGGCGTTATCGTCTTTTAAGGTGAAGTACCAGTGGCCGGAAGCGGGCTGGGTGAAGTTCGAAATCTCGCCGCTAATCCACACCTGGCCCATCTCCTGCTCAAGCAGTAGACGCACCGTCTGGTTAAGGCGGCTAACGGTAAAAATTGAGGGGCTTTGTGAGGATAACATGTGAGCGGGATCAAATTCTAAATCAGCAGGTTATTCAGTCGAAAGTAACATGCTTACCGGGGAGCGCAAGGTTTTTTTGCAAAAAAGTGTGGATGCAATCGGTTACGCTCTGTATAATGCCGCGGCAATATTTAATAACCTCCCAGGTGAGATATTGCCCATGCTACGTATCGCAAAAGAAGCCCTGACGTTTGACGACGTCCTCCTCGTTCCCGCTCATTCTACCGTTCTGCCGAACACTGCTGACCTCAGCACCCAGCTGACCAAAACGATTCGCCTGAACATTCCTATGCTCTCTGCGGCAATGGACACCGTGACTGAAGCGCGCCTGGCAATTGCCCTGGCACAGGAAGGCGGCATTGGTTTTATCCACAAAAACATGTCCATCGAACGCCAGGCGGAAGAAGTTCGCCGCGTGAAGAAGCATGAATCTGGCGTGGTTACCGACCCGCAGACCGTCCTGCCAACCACCACGCTTGCCGAAGTGAAAGAACTGACCGAGCGTAACGGCTTCGCAGGCTATCCGGTTGTGACCGAAGACAACGAACTGGTCGGTATCATTACCGGTCGTGACGTGCGCTTCGTGACCGACCTGAGCCAGCCGGTGAGCGTCTACATGACCCCGAAAGATCGTCTGGTTACCGTTCGCGAAGGTGAATCGCGTGAAGTGGTCTTCGCGAAGATGCACGAACGCCGCGTAGAGAAAGCGCTGGTGGTTGACGATAGCTTCCACCTGCTGGGCATGATCACCGTTAAAGACTTCAAAAAAGCAGAACGTAAACCAAACGCCTGTAAAGACGATAAAGGTCGTCTGCGCGTAGGCGCAGCGGTTGGTGCGGGTGCGGGCAACGAAGACCGCGTTGATGCGCTGGTTGCTGCAGGCGTTGACGTCCTGCTGATCGACTCCTCCCACGGCCATTCTGAAGGCGTTCTGCAGCGTATTCGTGAAACCCGAGCAAAATACCCGGACCTGCAAATCATCGGCGGCAACGTGGCTACCGGCGCGGGCGCTCGTGCGCTGGCAGACGCTGGCTGCAGCGCGGTTAAAGTCGGTATCGGCCCTGGCTCCATCTGTACTACCCGTATCGTCACCGGCGTCGGTGTACCGCAGATCACCGCCGTTTCCGATGCGGTTGAAGCGCTGGAAGGTACCGGTATTCCGGTTATCGCCGACGGCGGTATTCGTTTCTCCGGCGATATCGCCAAAGCGATCGCCGCGGGTGCCGCCGCCGTGATGGTAGGCTCCATGCTGGCAGGTACTGAAGAATCCCCGGGTGAAATCGAACTCTACCAGGGCCGTTCTTACAAATCTTACCGTGGTATGGGCTCCCTGGGCGCGATGTCCAAAGGCTCTTCCGACCGTTACTTCCAGAGCGATAACGCTGCCGACAAACTGGTACCAGAAGGTATCGAAGGTCGCGTAGCCTACAAAGGTCGCCTGAAAGAGATCATTCACCAGCAGATGGGCGGCCTGCGTTCCTGTATGGGGCTGACCGGCTGTGGTACCATCGACCTGCTGCGTACGAAGGCTGAATTCGTGCGTATCAGCGGCGCGGGTATCCAGGAAAGCCACGTTCACGACGTGACCATCACCAAAGAGTCCCCGAACTACCGCATGGGCTCCTGATAAGTTTCCGCGCCCAATCCCTATACTTTACAGGTTGGGCGCTTTGTTATTGTTTCACTTGCCTCGGAACTAACGTCAAATGACAGACAATATTCATAAACATCGCATTCTCATCCTTGATTTCGGTTCCCAGTACACCCAGCTGGTTGCACGTCGCGTACGTGAACTGGGCGTTTATTGTGAGCTGTGGGCATGGGATGTTACTGAAGCGCAAATCCGTGAGTTCAATCCGAGCGGTATCATCCTCTCCGGCGGCCCGGAAAGCACCACCGAAGCAAACAGCCCACGTGCGCCAGAGTACGTGTTCAACGCGGGTGTGCCGGTATTCGGCGTATGCTACGGCATGCAGACCATGGCAATGCAGCTGGGCGGCCACGTTGAAAGCTCTACCGAGCGTGAATTCGGCTATGCGCAGGTTGAAGTACAGACCGACAGCGCGCTGATCCGCGGCATCGAAGACTCCCTGACCGCTGAAGGCAAACCGTTGCTGGACGTGTGGATGAGCCACGGCGACAAAGTGACCGCTATTCCGGAAGGCTTCGTCACCGTTGCCAGCACCGAGACCTGCCCGTTCGCCATTATGGCGCACGAAGAAAAACGCTTCTACGGCGTGCAGTTCCACCCGGAAGTGACCCATACCCGTCAGGGCCTGCGTATGCTGGAGCGTTTTGTACGCGACATCTGCCAGTGTGAAGCGCTGTGGACCCCAGAGAAAATCATCGACGACGCCGTTGCCCGCATCCGCGAGCAGGTTGGCAACGATAAAGTGATCCTCGGCCTGTCCGGCGGCGTGGACTCCTCCGTTACCGCGATGCTGCTGCACCGCGCAATCGGTAAAAACCTGACCTGCGTGTTCGTCGACAACGGTCTGCTGCGTCTGAACGAAGCACAGCAGGTGATGGACATGTTCGGTGACCACTTTGGCCTGAACATCGTTCACGTTGAAGGCGAGCAGCGCTTCCTCGACGCGCTGAAAGGCGAAAACGACCCAGAAGCCAAACGTAAAATCATCGGTCGCGTGTTCGTTGAAGTGTTCGACGAAGAAGCCTTGAAGCTGGAAGACGTGAAGTGGCTGGCGCAGGGCACTATCTACCCTGACGTTATCGAATCTGCGGCCTCCGCAACCGGTAAAGCGCACGTCATCAAATCTCACCACAACGTGGGCGGCCTGCCGAAAGAGATGAAGATGGGTCTGGTTGAACCGCTGCGTGAGCTGTTCAAAGACGAAGTACGTAAAATTGGTCTGGAGCTGGGCCTGCCGTACGACATGCTGTACCGTCACCCGTTCCCAGGCCCAGGTCTCGGCGTTCGCGTGCTGGGCGAAGTGAAGAAAGAGTACTGCGACCTGCTGCGTCGCGCGGACGCTATCTTCATCGAAGAGCTGCACAAAGCCGACCTGTACAACAAAGTGAGCCAGGCGTTCACCGTGTTCCTGCCGGTCCGTTCCGTTGGCGTGATGGGCGATGGCCGTAAGTACGATTGGGTTGTCTCTCTGCGTGCTGTGGAAACCATCGACTTTATGACCGCACACTGGGCGCACCTGCCGTACGATTTCTTAGGCCGCGTATCCAACCGCATCATCAACGAAGTCAACGGCATCTCTCGCGTGGTGTATGACATCAGCGGTAAGCCACCGGCTACGATTGAGTGGGAATAATATTCCTGCGGTAGTGACGTTAAAAAGCCTCTGTTAACAGAGGCTTTTTTTATAGATGTGACCCGTCCTGAATAGCGTTGACACGTTCCTGACTTAAATCCGGAGAACGTGATGATGACTGAGTTCAAACGCACCCAACGTGATTATTCTC
>NZ_JBKHUI010000019.1:0-102714 GCF_046569695.1 Kluyvera sp. 142486 | reverse complement strand
AAGAAATTCGGTGGAGCGGTAGTTCAGTCGGTTAGAATACCTGCCTGTCACGCAGGGGGTCGCGGGTTCGAGTCCCGTCCGTTCCGCCACTTATTTAAAATTAAGCCTGCTACATTAGCAGGCTTAATGATAAGAAAAATTAAGAAGTCTTTAGGGGCGTAGCTCAGTTGGTAGAGCACCGGTCTCCAAAACCGGGTGTCGCGAGTTCGAGTCTCTCCGCCCCTGCCATATATAATCCTTTGCTTAGGCAAAGGATTTTTTTTGCTCAAAATTTGCCTTTCTAAAGGCCCATCGCTATTCACTCCGGGCCGCTCATTATTCCCTATTCATCAAAAACGTTATTTTTCAAAATGTCGCGAATTTGCGCCTGTTTGTCGCTATTTTGCAGCCAGATCGCGTATAAAGGCCGTGTAATTGATGAACCATCTGCAACCGGATATATACCGTTTTGCTCCTGAGCCCATGATGTTGGCAACCAGGTGCACCCTTTTAACGGCAGCAGTTGTCGATAGGCCAGGCTAGCTGAACTGGTGGTTAATAACGGAATGTCATCGCTGGCAATAAGCCCGGTTTCATGCTGCTGAAAATCTGCCCCCCACTCGAGGCGAAGATAATTCAGATCGGCTTTGATAGTGGCCGGTGACGCACAGAACAATTCGAGGGTGAAATATCCTAGTAACTGGCTGCTAAATTCATCCATCTTTGGCGTTTCGGTGGTGATCAGCAGATCGAGCTGGCGCTCATGCAGTTGCTTCACCAGCGACTGCCGTTGTGCAATTCGCGCTTCAAACTGCAGGGCATCATCTGCCTGGTAGAGTCTTCCTAGCCACTCATTGAGCATGCATTCCCACAGCGAAGCGCTGGCACCAATCGAAAACTCGTTATGTCGTGAGGTACTGGCGACCTCCTTACGCGCGGCCTGCCATGTACTCATCAGCGTCTCTGCGTAAGGGAGCAGCTTTTCTCCCGCAGCCGTCAGCCGTATGTTATTGCGGTGACGGGTAAATAAATTAACGCCAAGCTGATTTTCTAACTGACGAATACGAAAGCTCACCGCAGATTGTGTCAGATAGAGCGCTTCTGCGGCTCGCCCGAAGTGGCGAGTTCTGCTCACTTCGAGGAAAGTTTTCAGCAATTCGGTATCCACAGCTTTCTCCGCAAAATTTTTTGTCGTAATGATTTAAATCTTTTGTTTTACACTCTGTCAAGCGTATCTAATACTCCGCGCCATAAATAGCTCGGCCAAAGAATTAGGAGCGTGTAGGATGGCGGAAAGCTTTACGACGACTAATCGTTTTTTCGATAATAAAAATTATCCGCGCGGGTTCTCTCGTCATGGTGACTTCACCATCAAAGAGGCGCAGCTACTGGAGCGTTATGGCTTTGCCTTTAACGAACTCGATCTTGGCAAGCGTGAGCCAGCAACCGATGAGGAACATCAGTTCGTAGCGGTATGTCGCGGCGAGCGTGAACCGGCTTCAGAAGCTGAACGCGTATGGCACAAGTATGTGACTCGCATTAAGCGTCCTAAGCGTTTCCATACGCTGTCCGGTGGTAAACCGCAGATGGAAGGCGCTGACGACTACACTGAAAGCGACGATTAAGAAAAAGGGGCTCCGGCCCCTTTTTTATTGCAGTAAGGTTTGCAAGTGGCTGAGCATGCGGTCAATCCCGCGGTAGCTTAACGCTTCCTGCAAATGTCGACGCTCAATGACGTCAACTCCCTCCATGTCGGCCAACGTACGCGCAACCTTAAGCAGCCGCTGCCACGCGCGTATGGAAAGCCCCAACTGCGTGAGCGTCTGCTCCAGCCAGCGCGAATCCTCATCGCAGAGAACACAATGTACTCTTGCTTCGCCGCTACCGAGATGGGCATTAAGCTTTCCCTGCCGGGAAAACTGGCGCTGATGGGCAGCAATCACGCGACGTTGTACCACCTGGCTACTTTCTTCGTGACGAACGGGCTGACTTAGCAATCCTGGCGGAGGCATGGGGATCTCAAGCGATAAATCGAAACGGTCGAGGAAAGGCCCTGACAGACGATTGAGATAACGCAGCGTCTGTTCTGGCGTGCAGCGATTGTGCTTTCCCTCATAGTGCCCGGTCGGGCTGGGATTCATGGCAGCAATAAGCTGGAAGCGAGCAGGATAGGTGATTTTGGCGCGTGTCCGTGAAATATGGATCTTGCCCGACTCGATAGGCTCCCGTAATGCATCTAGCACCCTGCGTTCAAACTCCGGTAGTTCATCCAGAAACAGAATACCGTTATGGGCCAGCGAGACCTCACCAGGGGCAGGTATTGATCCTCCGCCCACCATCGCGGTTAAAGAAGCACTATGGTGCGGCGCGCGAAAAGGTCGGCAGCGCCACTCAGCCTGTACGCGGCGACTATTTTCCAGACTGATGATAGCGGCGCTTTCCAGCGCCTCGCGATCGTTGAGCGGCGGTAGCAGTCCTCTGAGCCTGGAGGCAAGCATGGTTTTTCCGGTGCCCGGTGGGCCAATAAGCAATAAATTATGCCCGCCTGCCGCCGTCACCTCTAACGCGCGCTTCCCCTGCTGCTGCCCGATGACTTCGCTCAGGTCGTTAACGGCTTCAGTAATGACGGGGGGCTCCTCGGGTGGAAACCGCAGTTCCTGCTTCCCTTCCAGAAACGCACAAACCTCCAGAAGATGGCTGGCGATAAGGCAATCATTGCCGCCGAGCAGCCCAACCAATGGGGCATCGTCTTCAGCGAGTACTATCTGTCGCCCGGCGCTTATGGCCTCCATTGCCGCAGAGATGGCCCCAGAAATGCCGCGTAACGCACCTGTAAGCGCCAATTCACCCACGAACTCATATTGGCCCAGTTTCTGGGTGCTAAGCTGCTCAGAAGCCGCCAGGAGCGCAATAGCGATAGGTAAATCATATCGACCACCTTCTTTCGGCAGGTCGGCGGGCGCCAGGTTGATGGTGATTTTTTTCGCCGGAAAGGTATAACCGCTGTTGATGATTGCACTACGAACCCGATCCCGAGACTCTTTGACGGTCGTTTCCGGCAGACCCACCATCACCAGCCCCGGCAGCCCCTGGCTGATATGTACTTCAATGGTAATAAGTGGCGCATTCACGCCGAGCGCTGCACGCGTATAGACGATGGATAGTGACATAACTCCTCCCTGATGAAGGACATTATGCATCGGCGTACTGTTGTATTAATCCGTTACTTCGCGTATTTACGCGTCTTATTCTGCTATTTTTACTGCTTTTCATGCATTTTCATTTTTCACGGAAGCGCACCCGCATTTTTTCACGCTATCGCCCTGCACCACCCGCTTTTACCGATTGTGAACGTCAGATGGTGAAATATTTTCATTTCATATTTTTTCTATATAAAACAAATCTTTTTCTAATAATTCTTAGCATGGTAATCAATGGTGTCATAAAAAAAACTTGTGCTTTTTGTGATGTCTGTGGTAACTCTGTAGGTATTCCTTCGAACAAGATGCAAGAATAGACAAAAATGACAGCCCTTCTACGAGTGATTAGCCTGGTCGTGATTAGCGTGGTGGTGATTATTATCCCACCGTGCGGGGCTGCACTTGGACGAGGAAAGGCTTAGAAATCAAGCCTTAACGAACTAAGACCCCCGCACCGAAAGGTCCGGGGGTTTTTTTATGACTAAAAAACAATAACGAGGAGCAGAGAATGACGAGTAGCACAAAATTCTGTTTCTTACGATCTAAGGCGGGGAACTAACTATGAATGGCGCACAGTGGGTGGTACATGCGTTGCGAGCGCAGGGAGTCGAAACGGTATTTGGGTATCCAGGCGGTGCCATTATGCCAGTTTACGACGCTCTGTATGACGGCGGCGTAGAGCACCTGCTGTGTCGACACGAGCAGGGCGCGGCGATGGCGGCCATTGGCTATGCCCGCTCTACCGGTAAAACCGGCGTCTGTATCGCCACTTCAGGCCCAGGTGCAACCAACCTGATCACTGGCCTGGCGGACGCGCTGCTCGATTCCGTTCCCGTTGTTGCCATCACCGGCCAGGTTGCCGCACCGTTTATCGGTACGGATGCCTTCCAGGAAGTGGACGTCCTCGGTTTGTCTCTGGCCTGCACTAAACACAGTTTCCTGGTGCAATCCCTGGAAGAGCTGCCGCGCGTAATCGCTGAAGCTTTCCAGGTGGCAAACTCAGGCCGTCCTGGCCCGGTTCTGGTTGATATTCCTAAAGATATTCAGATTGCACAGGGCGATCTGGATCCGTACTTCTCCACCGTAGAAAGTGACGACAGTTTCCCGTACAGCGAAATGGCACAGGCGCAGCAGATGCTGGCTGAGTCCCAGAAGCCAATGCTTTACGTCGGCGGCGGCGTGGGGATGGCGCAGGCGGTTCCCGCTCTGCGTGAGTTTATGACAGTCACGAATATGCCAGCGACCTGCACCTTGAAAGGCTTGGGCGCGGTTCCTGCTGATTATCCGTACTACCTCGGTATGCTGGGCATGCACGGCACCAAAGCGGCCAACCTGGCGGTCCAAGAGTGTGATCTGCTGATCGCCGTTGGCGCACGCTTCGATGACCGCGTGACCGGCAAGCTGAACACCTTCGCCCCGCACGCCAAAGTTATTCATATGGATATCGACCCGGCTGAAATGAACAAACTGCGCCAGGCGCACGTTGCCCTGCAGGGCGACCTGAATGCACTGCTGTCTGCGCTGCAGCAGCCGCTGACGATCGATGCCTGGTGTGAACATAACGCGGCGATGCGCGCCGAGCATGAGTGGCGTTATGACCATCCGGGCGAGGCTATCTACGCGCCATTGCTGCTGAAACAGCTCTCCGATCGTAAACCGGCGGAAAGCGTGGTGACGACAGACGTTGGCCAGCACCAGATGTGGTCCGCTCAGCACATGACCTACACCCGCCCGGAGAACTTCATCACCTCAAGCGGTTTAGGCACCATGGGCTTCGGTCTGCCGGCAGCCGTTGGCGCACAGGTAGCGCGCCCGAACGATACGGTTATCTGTATCTCCGGTGACGGCTCTTTCATGATGAACGTACAAGAGTTGGGCACCGTAAAACGCAAGCAGTTGCCGCTGAAGATCGTATTGCTCGACAACCAGCGGTTAGGGATGGTTCGACAATGGCAGCAGCTGTTCTTCCAGGAACGTTATAGCGAAACCACCCTGACCGATAACCCCGATTTTCTCACGCTGGCCAGCGCCTTCGGCATCCCTGGCCAACACATCACCCGTAAAGACCAGGTAGAAGCGGCACTCGACACTATGCTCGCAAGCGAAGGCCCGTACCTGCTTCATGTCTCAATCGACGAACTTGAGAATGTCTGGCCACTGGTGCCGCCTGGCGCCAGCAACTCACAAATGCTGGAGAAATTATCATGATGCAACATCAGGTCAACGTGCAGGCCCGCTTCAACCCGGAAACCTTAGAACGCGTCTTACGTGTGGTTCGTCATCGCGGCTTTCAGATTTGCGCGATGAATATGGAAACGGCGAGCGATGCACAGAACATAAATATCGAATTGACCGTTGCCAGCCCACGGTCGGTCGACTTACTGTTTAGTCAATTAACTAAACTGGTGGACGTGGCCTCGGTTGCCGTTCAGCAGTGTACAAGCACATCACAACAACAGATTCGCGCCTGAGCGCAATAGGAAGAGAAATGACGACGAAAAAAGCGGATTACATCTGGTTCAACGGTGAGATGGTGCGCTGGGAAGACGCAAAAGTACACGTTATGTCCCACGCGCTGCACTACGGCACCTCTGTGTTTGAAGGTATCCGCTGCTACGACTCTCATAAAGGCCCGGTTGTTTTCCGTCACCGTGAGCACATGCAGCGCCTGCGTGACTCCGCCAAAATCTATCGCTTCCCGGTTTCTCAGAGCGTTGACGAACTGATGGAAGCCTGCCGCGAAGTGCTGCGCAAAAACAATCTGACCAGCGCCTATATCCGTCCGCTGGTCTTCGTGGGTGACGTGGGTATGGGTGTTAACCCGCCTGATGGCTATACCACTGACGTGATCATTGCGGCGTTCCCGTGGGGAGCATACCTGGGCGCAGAAGCGCTGGATCAGGGGATCGATGCCATGGTCTCTTCCTGGAACCGTGCGGCACCGAATACCATCCCAACGGCAGCAAAAGCGGGCGGTAACTACCTCTCCTCACTGTTGGTTGGCAGCGAAGCGCGCCGCCACGGTTATCAGGAAGGGATTGCGCTGGATGTGAACGGCTATTTGTCTGAAGGGGCGGGCGAAAACCTGTTTGAAGTGAAAGATGGTGTGATCTTTACCCCACCATTCACCTCGTCCGCGCTGCCGGGTATCACCCGTGATGCCATCATCAAGCTGGCGAAAGACCTCGGTATTGAAGTGCGCGAGCAGGTGCTGTCTCGTGAATCCCTGTACCTTGCAGATGAAGTCTTCATGTCCGGTACCGCTGCTGAAATCACGCCGGTACGTAGCGTCGACGGTATCCAGGTAGGGGAAGGCCGCTGTGGCCCGGTCACCAAACGCGTTCAGCAAGCATTCTTTGGCCTCTTTACCGGTGAAACCGAAGATAAATGGGGTTGGTTGGATCAGGTTAATCCATAAGTATAAAAAGATGGGGTGTCACGCAGCACCCCATTTAACAAGATAAAGACTGGGAGTACTAAAGCATGCCTAAATACCGTTCCGCCACCACCACTCACGGCCGCAATATGGCGGGCGCTCGCGCACTGTGGCGCGCCACCGGGATGACCGATGATGACTTCGGTAAACCGATTATTGCCGTCGTAAACTCGTTTACCCAGTTCGTGCCGGGCCACGTGCACCTGCGCGACCTCGGTAAACTGGTTGCCGAGCAGATCGAAGCCTCCGGCGGTGTCGCTAAAGAGTTCAATACCATTGCGGTGGATGATGGTATCGCCATGGGCCATGGCGGCATGCTTTACTCTCTGCCGTCGCGCGAACTGATTGCCGACTCCGTCGAGTATATGGTGAACGCCCACTGCGCCGATGCGATGGTCTGTATCTCCAACTGCGACAAAATCACCCCAGGGATGTTGATGGCCTCTTTGCGCCTGAACATTCCGGTTATCTTCGTTTCCGGTGGCCCGATGGAAGCCGGGAAAACCAAGCTCTCTGACAAAATTATCAAACTCGACCTGGTCGATGCGATGATTCAGGGTGCAGACCCGAAAGTCTCTGACTCGCAGAGCGAGCAGGTGGAACGTTCCGCCTGCCCAACCTGCGGTTCCTGTTCCGGTATGTTCACCGCCAACTCGATGAACTGCCTGACCGAAGCGTTGGGCTTGTCTCAGCCGGGTAACGGCTCACTGCTGGCCACCCACGCCGACCGTAAAGAACTGTTCCTCACCGCAGGCCAGCGCATCGTTGAGCTGACCAAGCGCTACTACGAGCAGGATGATGCATCCGCACTGCCGCGCAACATCGCGTGCAAAGAAGCGTTTGAGAACGCCATGACGCTGGATATCGCCATGGGCGGCTCCACCAACACCGTTCTGCACCTGCTGGCAGCGGCACAGGAAGCCGAAATCGACTTCACCATGAGCGATATTGACAAGCTGTCCCGCAAGGTTCCTCAGCTGTGTAAAGTGGCACCAAGTACCCAGAAATACCATATGGAAGATGTACACCGCGCCGGCGGCGTGCTGGGGATCCTCGGCGAGCTGGACCGCGCAGGTCTGCTAAACCGCGACGTGAAAAACGTCCTCGGCCTCTCCCTGCCGCAAACGCTGGAACAGTACGACATCACCCTCACCCAGGATGAAGCGGTCAAAAAAATGTTCCGTGCGGGCCCTGCGGGCATCCGTACCACTCAGGCATTCTCGCAGGATTGTCGCTGGGATACGCTGGATGACGATCGCGCCGAAGGCTGTATTCGTTCTCTGGAACACGCCTACAGCAAAGACGGCGGTCTGGCCGTGCTGTACGGTAACTTTGCGGAAAACGGCTGCATCGTGAAAACCGCTGGTGTAGATGACAGCATCCTCAAATTCACCGGCCCGGCGAAAGTGTACGAAAGCCAGGACGACGCGGTAGAGGCGATTCTCGGCGGTAAAGTGGTCGCAGGCGACGTAGTGGTGATTCGCTACGAAGGGCCGAAAGGCGGGCCGGGCATGCAGGAAATGCTCTATCCAACCACCTTCCTGAAATCGATGGGCCTTGGTAAAGCCTGCGCCCTGATTACCGACGGTCGTTTCTCGGGTGGCACATCCGGCCTCTCTATCGGTCACGTCTCTCCGGAAGCGGCAAGCGGCGGCAATATCGCCATCATCGAAGATGGCGACATGATTGCTATCGATATTCCGAACCGTGGCATTCAACTGCAGCTGAGCGATGCGGAAATTGCCGCACGTCGTGAAGCGCAGGAAGCCCGCGGCGAACAGGCGTGGACCCCGAAAAACCGTGAGCGTCAGGTCTCCTTTGCCCTTCGCGCTTACGCTAGCCTGGCAACCAGCGCCGACAAAGGCGCCGTACGCGATAAATCGAAACTGGGTGGCTAATCATGGCAGATTCACAACCCCTATCCGGCTCCCCTGAGGGGGCCGAGTATCTCAGAGCGGTGCTTCGCGCACCGGTCTACGAAGCGGTGCAGGTGACGCCGCTGCAGAAAATGGAAAAGATCTCTTCGCGCCTCGATAACGTCATTCTGGTGAAGCGCGAAGACCGCCAGCCGGTGCACAGCTTCAAGCTGCGCGGGGCCTACGCGATGATGGCGGGCCTGACGGCCGAGCAGAAATCGCACGGCGTGATCACCGCATCTGCGGGCAACCATGCGCAGGGCGTGGCGTTCTCCTCCGCTCGCCTTGGCCTGAAATCACTTATCGTCATGCCGGTCGCGACCGCCGACATCAAAGTGGATGCGGTACGCGGTTTTGGCGGCGAAGTGCTGCTGCACGGCGCGAACTTTGACGAAGCGAAAGCGAAAGCCATTGAGCTGGCGCAGCAGCAGGGCTTTACCTGGGTTCCGCCTTTCGATCACCCGATGGTGATTGCTGGGCAGGGCACGTTGGCGCTTGAACTGCTGCAACAAGATGCTCACCTCGACCGCGTGTTTGTGCCGGTTGGCGGCGGCGGTCTGGCAGCGGGCGTGGCGGTGCTGATTAAACAGCTGATGCCGCAAATCAAAGTGATTGCGGTGGAAGCCGAAGATTCTGCCTGCCTGAAAGCGGCGCTGGATGCCGGTCATCCGGTTGACCTGCCGCGCGTGGGTCTCTTTGCTGAAGGCGTGGCGGTGAAGCGTATCGGTGATGAAACTTTCCGCCTGTGTCAGGAATATCTCGACGATATCGTCACCGTCGATAGCGATGCAATCTGCGCGGCGATGAAAGACCTGTTCGAAGATGTGCGCGCGGTAGCGGAACCTTCCGGGGCGCTGGCGCTGGCGGGGATGAAGAAATATATCGCCCAGCACAACATTCGCGGCGAACGTCTGGCGCACGTGCTCTCCGGCGCGAACGTTAACTTCCACGGCCTGCGCTACGTCTCTGAACGCTGCGAGCTGGGTGAGCAACGTGAAGCGCTGCTGGCGGTGACGATCCCAGAAGAGAAGGGCAGCTTCCTGAAGTTCTGCCAGCTGCTGGGTGGGCGTTCGGTTACCGAGTTCAACTACCGTTTTGCCGACGCGAAAAATGCCTGCATTTTTGTTGGTGTCCGTCTGAGCCGGGGTCTGGAAGAGCGTAAAGAGATCCTGCAGTTGCTCAACGAAGGCGGCTATAGCGTGGTGGATCTCTCCGACGACGAAATGGCGAAGCTGCACGTGCGCTATATGGTTGGCGGTCGTCCGTCTAAACCGCTACAGGAACGCCTCTACAGCTTTGAATTCCCTGAATCACCGGGCGCGCTGCTGAAGTTCCTTCACACCTTAGGCACGCACTGGAATATCTCCCTGTTCCACTACCGCAGCCACGGCACTGACTATGGTCGCGTGCTGGCGGCGTTTGAGCTGGGCGAGAATGAGCCGGACTTTGAAACCCGACTCAACGAACTGGGTTACGATTGTCATAACGAGACCAATAACCCCGCGTTCCGCTTTTTCCTCGCGGGCTAAGTACCGCTTAACGAGAGATAACCTGGTCGGGTTATCTCTCGTTCTCCTTTCTATTTGTCGTAACCCGCCAAATTATTTCGCCGCCAACGAATTTCAACGATAAAAATGTGACGTAATTCATAATAAAACGCTCACCGCGTTGCGCCAGCCTGAGCACATCTTTTGGGGGCAATATTTGTCGCCCGCTCGCTGCTGCTGAATTAACATTGCCTGTAGTTAATTCTTAGCGGTTAGAGAGGATATTCGGATGAGAACGGATATAATTGATGCCCCGAATGAAAGTGCGCAAGGATGTGAATATTTTACGCCTCAGCTCACATTTCTGGATAAACATTATAATAATTCCACGGACTTTTTTTCTTCGATATTTTTGCTGCTGAAAGAGCAAGGCTATGTCCGGAACTCTTTTCTTGACGCCATCATCGCCCGTGAAAAAGCGTACCCTACCGCGCTGCCAACGCTGCCGGTGGCCATCGCGCTTCCTCATACCGACCCTCAGCACGTTATTCGCCCTTTTATCTCCGTAACGCGGTTGTCTACGCCCATTGCCTGGCAGGAAATGGGCAATGATGACAACACGCTCTATGTTCATTTTATTGTTTTACTTGGTTTTGTTGACCACAGCAGCCACCTGACGGCGCTGCAAAAGCTTATGGACTGCCTTGCGGATGAAGAGGTTGTTCAGACCCTACGCGAAATAGACGATGTAGAAACCTTTCTCTGTACCCTCACATCAAGACTGCAATTAGATAAGGATTTATAAGATGAAAAAAGTCATTGTTGCATGTGGAAGCGGCGTTGCTACCTCACAAACGGTTGCCAGTAAAGTGACCCGCTTATTGAATGAACGTCAGCAGTCGCATATCAAAGTCGAAGTCATCGACCTGAAATCGCTTGATAGTCATATAAAGGACAGCGCGGCTTATATCGCCATCACCAAAGTTGATAAGCAATATCCTATCCCGGTAATTAATGGGATTGCTTTTTTGACCGGCATGGGGATGGAGCAGGAATTACAAAAGGTCATCGATGCCTGTAAATAAGGTGTAGCTCTTTAATCCGTATAATTATTTTAGTGGAGAAGTGCTATGGACTTTCTTGGTGTAGTCATAAATTATATTCTGAATTTAGGCGCGCCGGTTTTTGTGCCTTTTATTATGTTATTAGCCGGGCTGGTGGTGCGGATGAAATTTCGCGATGCGGCCTCGGCGGCCATCACGCTGGGCGTCGCCTTCGTCGGGATGAGCATGCTGATTGGCTTTATGGTTGATGCCATCGGTGTTGCCGCGCAGACCATGATGAACCGTACCGGCCTTGAGTTAAGTATCGTCGATGGCGGCTGGACGACGATGGCGAATATCTCCTGGGCCTGGCCTTATGCGTTCGCCATGTTCCCGCTTCAGGTTGGCGTAAACATTGTGATGTTGATGCTGAACAAGACCAATACCTTCAACGCCGACCTGTGGAACGTGTGGGGGAAAATCTTTACCGCGTTTATCGTGGTGAGCGTCACCACCCCATTGTTTGGCCCGGTCTGGAGTCTGGTGCTGGCGTTCCTCGTTGCCGCTTTCCAGATCATTATGGAACTGAACGCGGGGGATATTCACCAGCATCGTATCGAGAAGCTCACGGGGATCCCAGGCGTGACCTGTACCCACCGAATGGTCTTCTTTGGTGCCATCTATTACCCGTTCGATCTGCTGCTGCGCAAAATTCCGGTCTGCAATAAGCCGATGGATGCCAGCGCGCTGCGCGCCAAAGTCGGGGTCTTCGCTGAAAACCACATCATTGGTTTTATTCTGGGGATCCTGTTTGGGGTGATTGCAGGCTACAGCGTCGCGAAAACGCTGATGCTGGGTGTGCAGGCTTCAACGGCGCTGGTGCTGTTCCCGATGATTTCCAAGCTCTTTATGCAGGCGCTGTCGCCGATCTCTGAGGCCATCAGCGACTATATGAACAAGAAATTCTCTGGGCGTAAGCTGTTCGTGGGTATCGACTGGCCGTTTATGGGCGGCGCGAGCGAAATCTGGTTTGCCATTATCGTCGCCATCCCGTTCACCCTGCTGTGGGCGTTGATTCTGCCGGGCAATAAAATCCTGCCGTTCGCCGGCATCATCAATATCGCGCTGATTGTTCCAGCCTATCTGGTGACGCGCGGCAACACGCTGCGCATGGTTATCCTGAGCATTATTGGCGTGCCGTTCTTCCTGTTCGTGGGTACGCAGTTTGCGCCAATGATAACCGACCTCGGTCTGGCCACTAAAGCGATCACTATACCGGCAGGGCAGCTGATTTCGAACAGCTCGATTGATGCCCCGGTCTTTACCTATGCCTTCTCCTTCCTGTTCAAATTCCTGGAAGGCAACTTTATCCCGCTGGTGTTCGCGCTGTGGTGGGGCTGCGGCTACTTCTTCTACTCCCGTGAACTGCGTCGTGAAAGCAATCTGGCGCAGCAGGAAGCCGAACAGCAAGAGAAGGTGCAGCAAGCGTAATTCTGGGTTTCATGTTCATGTCTGGCGGCAGGCGCCGCCGCCAGGCTTTTCACTGCAGGAGAGTTGGCATGGCTATGGATAAACGTGTGGTTGCAGTGCTGGATGCCATTGTGAACGATCCCGGCATCACGGGGACGAAGCTTGAAGAGCAGTTTTGCCTGACGCGTAAACAGCTGAGCTACACGCTGAAAAAGGTGAATGACTACCTGGAGTCGAACCATTTCGACCGAATCAACCGTTTGAAAACCGGGAAGCTGCATATCCCGCGCCATGTGATTGAGCATTTTCGTCAGAATCAGACCTCTGAAACCGAGCACCGCTATCTCTATTCGGAAGAAGAACGCGGACAGATGATTATCTTTATGCTGCTGACCCGCAGCGAACGGCTGTCATTGCTACATCTCTCCTCTTCGCTGGGCGTTAGCCAGAATACGATTATCAACGACCTGAAAAAGGTGCGTACTGAAGTCATCGAGCACGGACTGGAGATAAGCTACGACCGGGGCAACGGCTACCATATTCTTGGCGAGGAGCTGGAAAAACGCTACCTGCTGCTGAACTGCCTGCGCCGGGTGCTGGAAATTCCGGTCGCAAAAACTATCCTCGCCCACTACAACAATGTAATGAGCGATTACCTGGAAAAAGTCGGCAACGTTTTCAGCGAAATTGAAAAGCGCTTTAAAATTCAATTTACCGATCGCCAGCTTCAGGAACTTATTTATTTTATATGCTTTGTTCTGCATCGCATTGATTCAGGAAAAGGTCTGGTCAATATTCCGAGTAGCTACGCCGATATTATTGGCAGCAGAGAATTTACCTTGATGCAAAGCGTTATCAGTAAAATCAATATCAATAGCGAAAATGAACTGGTTTTCCTGACGGCACTGATCCAAAGCTCCAATATTCAAAGTATTGCCGATAAATATTTCCACCTGGATACGCTGCTGCTTGAAAGCGTGGTGGCGGTAGTCGACAACTTTGAAAAAATAAGCTGCGTCACCATTAAAGAGAAAAATGAGCTGATTGAAAAAATCTATCAGCATTGGAAACCGGCCTATTACCGTATTCGCTATCATCTGACCAATACCAGCAGCGTTTATGACCTGGTGATGAAGGAATTTAGCCATCTGCACGAGATGGTTCGCCGTGCGGTGGTGCCGTTCGAGAGCGTGCTGCACTGCGAAATCCCCGATGAAGAGATGGCGTTTTTGACGGTTCTCTTTGGCGGTTGGCTGACCCGCGAAGGGGTTATCCACCAGATTAAGCTGCAGAAAACGGCGGTGGTAGTGTGTGAAAACAGCGCTACGATTTCTACCTACCTGTTCCTGACGCTGCAGGTACTTATCCCGGAACTGCATTTTTCTCTGGTGATGTCGCGTCGCGAGTTTGAGCGCTATACCGGGCACTACGATGTGGTCTTCTCAACTACGCACCTCAACACCAGCAAGATGGTGTTTGTGGTGAATCCGTCGATTGGCAGCATCCATAAGAATGCGTTTCGTAATCACGTGATCAGCGCGTTACAGGGAGTTGACCCGAATATTATTCAGATAGAGCAGTTGCTGCTTATCTTTGAGCGATTCGGCAATATTATCGATCACAAAGGGTTACAGCGCGCGCTCGCTAACTACATCTACGATGAGAATAGCGCCGTTGGCGCGGTGAGTAGCATTGAGCCGCCAACGCCGTCGCTAACGGATTTACTGCAGCCCGAGCACGTTCAGTTTGTTGCCTCGCTGCCTGATAGCTGGCAGCAGGCTATCTCCCAGGCTTCGGCATCCCTGCTGGAAACCGAAGTGATTGAACCCCGCTATCTGCAAATTATGTTGCATAAAATCGCCGACGAGCAGCCGTATATCATGCTGGCCGATGGTGTGATTATCGCCCACGCTGGCGTCGACGATGGCGCGCTGGACACGGGGATAGCGCTATTACGTCTACCTTCTAAGATTGATGTCGCCGGGTATATGCAGGCCGATATTATTATCGTCCTGGCGACGAATAATCCGCAAAAGCATCTTAAGGCGCTAGCGCAATTAAATGAATTTCTCGAATTCTATGATGGCAGTAATGTTATTCGCCGTGCGCGGGATGAATATGAACTGATAAAAGAAATTACGCTTCACCAGTAATTATTAATTTAACGCCGTTGCAGCTGAAATACTGCAACGTTATCTCCTGGCAATAATTGTCGCGACATCGCTCGCCCCTATCACCGTATACAGGATAAATATTATGTTAGACATTCAGAAAAAACACGTCGTTGAAATGGCCAGAACCGCTCAGCAATGGGGACTCTGTAAACATAAAGCAGGTAATTCAAGCGTACGGGATAAAGAGACGGGACTTATTCTGGTGACCCCAACCACTATCGACAAAATGCATTTAACGCCGCGCGATATCGTGGTGATGGATGTTGAAGCCAACGTGATTGAAAGCGAAGCCGGATTGCGCCCAACCAGCGAATGCCTGATGCATATCGAGATTTACAAAGCGCGCCCGGACGTGTTCGCCATTTCCCACACGCACTCCCTCTACGCCACCTCCTTTGCCGTGCTGAATAAGCCTATCCCGGCGGTGGTATATGAGTGCGCGATCCTCAATCTGAAGGACGGGGTGATCCCGGTAGCACCGTACGGTCGCCCGGGTACGCCCGATCTTTCCAACAGCGTGATTGAACCGATCAAACGCGCGGATGCCATTCTGATGGAAAAACATGGCGCGATTGGCGTGGATAAAGACCCGTATGAAGCGGTGCTGAAATCAGCCTACCTGGAAGAGATGGCGCAGATTTACTACCACGCGCTGGTGATTAACGGCGGTAAGGAGCCAGACTCTTTCGCCCCAGACGAACTGCAAAGCTGGGCCTATCCGTCGCAGATTAAATTTGCCCGCTAATTGACGCGCCCGCCCTATCGGGGGGGATATTCATGGAGAGAACGCATGAAAAAATTTCTAAATCAGGCGGAGGACTTTATCCCGGAGATGCTGGAAGGTATCTATCTGGCGCACCCGGATAAATTCCGCTTTGTGAATGAGGATCTGCACTGCCTTGCTACGGCGCGCCCGGTACCCGGCAAAGTGGGGATAGTCACCGGCGGTGGCTCCGGGCATCTGCCGTTGTTCCTCGGCTACGTTGGTCAGGGCATGCTCGACGGCTGCGCCATTGGCGATGTGTTCCAGTCGCCGTCGCCGGAGCAAATTCTCGCCGTGACGCAGGCGGTGGACAGCGGTGCGGGCGTGCTCTATCTGTACGGCAACTACAACGGCGATATCTTCAATTTTGACATGGCGGCAGATATGGCCGACATGGAGAGCGACATTCGGACCTGCACGGTCGTTGCTGCCGATGATTCCGCCGGTGCTGTGCCAGGCGGTGGTGCCACCACGCGGCGCGGTGTGGCGGGCATTTTCTTCGTCTATAAATGTGCCGGAGCCTCGGCGGCCAGAATGGACGATCTCGATACCGTCCAGCGTATCGCCCAGAAAGCCGGGGACCGCGTGCGCACGTTAGGTGTGGCGCTGTCGCCGTGCATTGTGCCGCGCATCGGCAAACCGGGTTTCCATATTGGCGACAACGAGATGGAAATCGGCATGGGCATTCACGGCGAAAGCGGTATTCGCCGTGGCCCGCAGCTGAGTGCTGAAAATATTGCTGAAGAGATGATGTCCTGGCTGATTGCCGACTCTCCCTGCCAACAGGGCGATGAAGTGGCGGTGCTGATTAACGGCCTCGGTGCGACGCCGCTGGAAGAGCTGTACCTGATGTATCGCCACGTGCACCAGATTCTGGCGCAGAGCAACATCCGCGTCTTCCGCGTGTGGGTGGGGGAATTCGCCACGGCGATGGAGATGACCGGTATGTCCATCAGCCTGATGCCGGTAGACGATGAGCTTAAGGCACTGCTGAACGCGCAGGCCGACACGCCGATGTTCCGGCAGTTTCCCGCCTAAGGAGGCGCTATGACATTAAGCAGCGAGAGCTTACGCCCGCTCTTTGCCGAGTGGGCGCGGGTGATGCAGGGCAACAAAACGGTACTGACTGAACTGGACAGCGTAGTGGGCGACGGCGATCTGGGCCTCACCATGAGCGATGGTTTTGCCGCGGCGTCGGACTATGTACAGCATAGCGACGAACCAGACCTGGGGCGGTTTTTCTATCTGGCGGGTAAAGCGATGTCCTCGGCGGTTCCCTCCACAATGGGTACGCTGATGGCCTCTGGCTTGATGCAGGCGGGGAAAGTCTTTAAGGGGCGCGAGGCGATGACGCTGCAGGATGCGGGCGACTTTTTCCAGGCCTGGTTTGATGGCGTGCAGCTACGTGGCAAAGCGCAGCCGGGCGAAAAAACCTTTCTTGATGGGATGGCTCCGGCGCTGGTGGCGCTGCGTGGTCCGGGCGAGCCGCTGAGCGTGGCACGAGATGCGTTGTTAGCGGCGCAGCAGGGCGTACAGCAGACCACCACGATGGTGGCGAAGCACGGGCGCGCGGCTATCCACGGTGAGCGATCCCGCGCGTTCGTCGACCCCGGCGCGATGATCGCCCAGCTTTTGATCCAGGGCTATTTTAACGTCGTTCAGGCGATGTACCCGGCAAACGGACAGTAAGTAAGGAACCGCAATTATGTTGAAAGAAGTAGTGAAAATCAGCAATCTACACGGTATTCATGCCCGCCCGGCGGGCGTGCTAGCAAAGGCGTGCGCGCAGTACCAGTCACGGATCGAGATGATCTACGATGGCAAAACCATCAAGGGAAAAAGCATCATGAGTATTCTGGGTGCCGGGATCAAAGGCCGAGGATCGCTTGAGATCATTTGCAGCGGCAGCGACGAGCAGGAGGCGATGGCGAAGCTGAAGGTGCTGTTCGCGGAAGGGTTTGGTTTCGATTAGCTCCGAAATACCCAATATTCTCCCACCAAAACCGCCGTAATCACGGCGGTTTGTCAATCTCAACGATTATAGGTAAAAGCAAACAGCGTGTTGTCATCATCCCCGGCTTTGAAAAGGCCATCATAGGTGCCTACCGGTAACAGTAGCGCTTTCTCCGGGCCATTAAGTAAGGTGATGGTTTGGCGACCCGTCGACAAGGTAATGGGCGGCGCTAGCGTCATTCCATCCACTTTTATTTGTGCTGACACGGGTGCGCCAGTTGCGCTGTACAGCTGATATTTCCCAGCCAGTGGCACCCTGAATTCTTCCTGGCGGCCGATCTGCAACAGTTGCCCCGCGAGCCTTATATTCGGCGCCACCTGGACATAGCTGTTGTCGATGACTTCGGCGATAGCAGGATGGATATTACTCAACCGGTAAGACCATAAAATAACTTTCGGCGGGGATTGGGTAAACACCCGCCAGGCTTCTGACTCTTTTCCTTCCTGCAACGTCTTTAAAACATACCAGGTATCAAGCCATAGAGTTGTCGGCTCCAGTCTGTTGGGTAGCATCCCTATACCATCAAAATACTTTTCATCTGGTTTGAGCAGCGCTTCTGCTCTGGTCACCATTTCAAGCTGTCTCACGTTGTTAATTTTCAGGTAGGTAAAGTCGCTGAAGTAGCTTGAAAGCAGTGTGAACGTTGCCACCGCAGGGAAAAATAACCTCAGGATCGGCTTGTCGTTCTGGGCGAAGAAATAGTCCAACGGAATGAGAGACCAGAGCGATATAAACGGTAGCGCCATAATAAACACATAGGGCCATGGTTGGTCATGGGTGAACACCAGTATGGTCATGACAAGTGAAAATATCAGAGCAATGCGCGTTTTTTCATTCGAGATACCCCAGCGTTTAAACGCCATTATCATGCCGCCAAAACAGAGCAGGTAGAGAAACGTATTGTCTAACAGGGTTTGTAAGACATACACGCGAAGCGCTCCGCTATAGGCTTCGCTGCCGCTTGCTGCTACTTCCATTGGGCCAAAGATTAAACTCTCAGCTATACGTAATGGGTCACTGCCGCCGAAAATAAAGCAATAGGCAATCGCGGGAAGTAACCAGCCCATGGTTAAGTAAACGCCGCGGACGATAGCTGTGATGACATCTTTGCGCAAGGTCGCGTCCATCACTACTCCAAGCCCAAGGGCCAGATTGAAGAACACGGATTTCTGGGTCACCAAAAACGCCAGCCCGCTTAAGATACCGGCGATGAAAATTTTTCTGGCATTGAGGCTATGGCCGCGAAGTATAACCAGAACGGCAGCCAGCGCGAAAAACAGCGCCAGGGGTTCTGCACGAGTGCGGAAGATACGCTCCATAAAATTAGTAAAACACAGTAAAACGAGAATGATAAAAAGTGAGCGTAGTCGCGTCTCACCTAGCGCACGCGCGCAGGCGTAGACCAGCAGCAGGGTTCCACAGGCGAGTAGGGCTGTCTGCATTCGCGCGACAAGAATAATCGAAGCGGCATCCCACCCAATGAGATGGGCCAGTTTATAAAACACCGCGAAGCCCACCGCCTTTGGCGGTTGAATAGTGTCAAATAGCCCGTAGGCAAAATACTTGGCGTAACCAAGCTGGGCAAATTCATCCATGATCAGGTGAATATGCCAGGCAAAAAGGAAGATAAGCGTCACTTTAATGGCAATACTGACGCTAAGAAGTGACGTTAACCTACGCGGGTTGATGCGAAAAACGTGCTGAGTGGGTGTATCCATTTTAATCTCTTCTGGTGACGCCATTTTCCCTATCTGCATCTCGCGCTTTGCGCCAGCCTCAGAATTTCTTGTGCCATGGTTCGCCAGCTATATCGCGCTTTGGCGTAACCAATCATCGCTTCACGTTCATGGGCGGCCAGCACGCAGCTATCTATTGCGGCAGAACAACGCTGTGCCGAACCCTGTGGATCGCTAAGGTCTATGTTCACGCCACGTAACCACGTTGCCGCCTTGGGATCGGCTCTATGCGCCGGGGCACCGCAGATGACCGGTAGCCCGCAGGCCATCGCTTCCTGGATAACGAGCGGATAGCCTTCACCGACGGTAGGTAACAGCAGCAAATCCACGCTGCGATAAAGTTCCGCCAGGGCCGTAGGGGTCTGGAAGCCAAGGTCGTACACATTGCCTAACCCCCATTCTGCAGGCCGAAGCGGGCCACTTCCGACCAGTAAGAACTGGCACTCCGGCCTGGCCGCCGCCAGGGCGCGTAATATCGACAACCCTTTCTTTTCAACGTAACGGCCAACGAACAGTATGCGCCGTGCGCAGGGTGGAAGGTGATAGTGTGCCGGCGGATATCGTCCGGCCTCCTCGAAGGCGGGAGGATAAAAGAGGGTGCTATCAACGCCGTTGAACAGCAATTTATACGGATAGCGTGCAGGGGTTCCGAGCAGGTCGTGACGAACCGTGTCGCTAATAAATATTCGGACATCAGCAGCCCATAGCATGGGGCGCGTTACGGCCTGGTTAGCCAGTTGCATAAGCAGGCGCAACGCGGGGGATCTGAAAGGAATCGCGGCAATATGCTGAATCAGAACAACGGGTTTCCCGTGGAGTTTGGCCATTATCATGCCAATGATTGAGGTGATATAGAGCGCATCGTGGATCACCACCGCATCACTATGCCGTACCGCATCTCTGAGGGCGCAAATAGCCCCCGGGCCAGGTAATGGCATGGGCAAGCCGGTGAGTTTTTCCAGCGGGTCGACACAGCGTAACGCGGTGGTTTTGATGTCACCGTCAGGTAAAGCATCGCTGGCGCTGGCTGCCCATTGAGGCGTTGCTCCCAGCTGGATGAACTGGTGGCATAAATGCCCGGCAACGCGTTCAATACCGCCGCCGTGCGCTTCGTAGAAATGACTTATCGTCAGGATATTCAAGGTGACACCTTTTCCAGCCGCATCGTTATTTCCAGACGGTTGGGGAAGATGAGGGCATAGATGCCCCGGCGATATTGCAACGGTACAGCACGTGCGATAATGCGATAGCCGCTCTCGCTGGCTAGCGTTTCCCACTCCCGGCGGGATAGGTAACGCGCCCACAGCATGCCACCGAATGGAATGTTGCCTATTGCATCCATCAGCGTCAGTCGCGCGTTATCCAATTTTCCAACGCTCTCATGGTCTTTGATATACAGCGGGCCGTCTACGACTCGCGCGATTTCCCGAAGTAACCCACTTCGGGCAGCAAGGGGGACGTGATGTAGGACATTATTCAGCGTTGCCGCTGAAAATGTGCCATCCGCAAAAGGTAGCGTAGCGCCATCGTATTGCTGCGTCTGAATGGTTAACGAAGCGCAGAAACGGTCAACGAGATCGACCGAGACAACCTCATCGATTGGAAAAAGTTCAGCCATCGCTTGAGCCATCACGCCGGTTCCGCCACCAACGTCAAGCACGCGTTTATGGTGCTGTTTCCAGACAGCCCCCAGGCTGTTCAACATTGTTGCCTGGTAGCATGGGGTTTTTGTGCGATACATCGCGAGGTAGCGTGACAAAATATTCTGTAAATGCTGCGAGGTTATAGGGGCGTTAGTCATATGTGGACGGCCTTATTGCGTTCTGAAGTACTAATCGCCCAGCGGCTAAGAAGAAAATTCAGCGCGATCATGCAGAGCGAAGCAAGCGGTGCAGCTGCGGGCATGGGTAATCCCAACCAGTGATACCAAAACCAGGTGGTGGCAAATGTCAGCGGGATATTCAGCAACATGCTGAAGGTGTAACGGCTAAAGGCACAAAGTGACAGCGGCTGTTTAAACGTGAATAAGCTATGCAACAGATAACCGACGATAGCGACGGCAGCGAAAGATAACAGGACGGCTAGCCAGAGTGCTGCACATAAACGCTCCGCCACAACCATGACGGCATTATGTCCCAGGAAACAACTACCCGATACGCAGAGGTAAGCGAAAGGGGTACGCATTTTCATCGGGGAGCTTTCCGTGCACGGAGTAAAAATACGCAGGCGTTATCATGGCGTATGTGCGCTGGAGTGACATAATCTTCGAACATCGCTCGCAGATTCATCATGATGGCTAAACCAGAGGCAAGAATACCACCGATGATGGGGAGCCGACGGAGGAAAAAAGCAAACCCTGTCAGGCGGATAATGGTCGTGGTGGCTAACGGGCCAACCAGCGCTTCGACTTCATCCACCACGAACCCACGATCGGCGAGATCGGCTATGAGACCAGTGCGGGTCCAGCGGCGGTGATCTTCGGGATGAGGATGATAGAGCCAGGTTCCATGCGTGGAGAGTAATAAGAGGCCATCGTCCGCTAACAGACGCCGAATCTCGGCGCAATAGGCATCAAGGTCTCTGACATGTTCCAGTACCTGGACTGAAAGCACGGCTCCGGCGGCACCATCCGCTAAAGGGATGCGTCCCTGTGGGTCAATTTTGAGCGTGCCGCTGTCGTCCAGATCGGCGCCGCAGTAGTCGATATTCAGCTGGCGCATCATCTCGGCATAGGGGGTATCGCCGCAGCCGTAGTCGACCATGAATGTACCGGGCTGAACGTGGCGTTCTGCCTGCTCGCGTAACCGTTGCCTCAGCGCTCGTAGCAGCAGCCAGTCAGTATGCCAAATACGTGGGATGGCTCTGCTTCCTTTCATACTGCCGATCCTTTTGTTGATGAGTTTGAATCAAGCCGATTCAGGATATCCAGCAGCAGCTGCAGTACGAATCCGGCCAGCACCATTAGCACACCAGCGATACACACGGTGCTAATGATAAAAACAACATGTACCGACTGTTCCATTGAACCTTGGGTAAAAAGCCATTGAAAGGCCAGGAGGAGGTCGGCAAAAAAACCTGATACGGCCAGAGCAGAGCCGCCGAAAACCAGCCATTCCAGCGTGTGCGCTCGTCTCAGCCAGCAAATCATCCGACTTTGTGCAACGGGTTGATAAATGGCGATAGCGACCTTAGCTAGCACGCCTAGCAGGATTGAGATCAGGCCAATGAGCGTCGACATGGTTGCCAGGGCGACGAAATGAATACCAAAATAGTGACCGTTGATTTCGATGGGGCCCGCAGCAAGCAGCGCAAGGCCGATTGTTCCGAGCAGGAGCAACGTAAATCCGGGGATCAAATATAGCTTATCCGGGGCGTGGGCAATGAGAAGGCGCAGGTGCCGCCAGCCATCGCGAAATGAGCGTAAATGAGGCGGGCGGTTGCGTTTATCCGGGTAGAGCTTGATCGGCACTTCACGGATGGTGAGGTCTGCGCGATGTGCGTTAATGATCATTTCGGAGGCAAATTCCATACCGGTAGCGTGGGCGGATATCTTCTGGAACGCCTCGCGGGTGAAGGCCCGCATCCCGCAGTGAAAGTCACGAATAGGAGAGTGATAAAGCAGTCGGGCAATGCCCGAAAGCAGCGGGTTACCCAGATAGCGATGCAGAGGGGGCATAGCCCCTGGTTCTATTCCTCCGGCAAATCGATTACCCATCACGAAGTCAGCGCCGTTTTCCAGTGCATCAACGAAAATATCAATTTGGCTCCAGTCATAAGAGTCATCGGCGTCGGCCATGATGAGATACTTACCCTGCGCTGCTTGGGCAGCCGCGCTTATTGCCGCACCATAGCCTTTGACGGGTTGGTGAATAACCCGGGCACCCAGTGATGTGGCAATCTCAACGGATTTGTCCGTTGAACCATTATCCCCCACGACGACTTCACCTCGAATACCTCGACGCTCAAAGGCGGCCATTATTTTATTAATGCAGATGGCAAGCGTCATTTCTTCATTCAGGCATGGAATGATTGCCGAAACAAAGGGACGGTGATCCGCTGTTGTTATATCTCCTGGCGGGAGAGTCACCTGTTCTTGAATATATTTAGGCGATCTTAATAAATTACCTGAATGGTCAGGATGATATAGGTTTGTTGAGTGCATAATATTAAGCTCCAATCCATGAGCAGGATTCAGAGCCTATCCAAATGGGCCATTTTATCGTCCACCTATAACCGCTTAAAGCCCTATGAGGCTTGGCCTACCAGTATGCTGGGATCAGGTATCCAGGTTTAAACTGACTGCAAAATGGTGTCTATTAGGATAGTCTCTAACTATTTAATGGAAGTATTTCGTTTAATTCATGCTGTAAATTATTGTGGAGAAATATAGGTCATCCATTGATATATAGTTAATCTGGATGAAGCTATTAATTCCATTCAGTGCTTAATTGACGTTATATATTGGAAGTTGGATTGAATCGTACAGGAGCGGTTGTTATTAAGTCCAGACCTTATTAGTTAAAAGCCCCGGCTTTTTTAGCCAGGGCTTTATCAGTGGTCTGCTTTTGTTACTACATCAACAAATTACAGCGTGATCACGTCGAATTCGACTTCGGTGTTCACGTCAGCATCGTAGTCCACGCCGTCGAGGCCAAAACCGAACAGGTTCAGGAATTCCTGCTTGTAGCCTGCATAGTCGGTTTCTTGCGCCAGGTTTTCAGTGGTGATCAGCGGCCACAGGTCGCGACATGCCTGCTGAATATCTTCACGCAGTTCCCAGTCGTCCATGCGGATACGCTGGTTGTCATCAAGCGCCACTTTATCGCCGTACAGGCTGGTGGTCATCAGACGGTTGATCTGCTCGATACAACCTTCATGAATCCCCTGTGCTTTCATCAGCTTGAAGACCATGGAGATGTACAGCGGCATCACTGGAATAGCGGAAGACGCCTGAGTGATGACGGACTTCAGTACCGCAACGTTCGCGGAACCGTTCAGCGGAGCCAGCTGGTTACGCAGTTCACCCGCCGCGCGATCGAGGTCTTCTTTCGCTTTGCCCAGCGCGCCGTGCCAGTAGATTGGCCAGGTCAGGTCGGTACCGATGTAGGAGTAGGCTACGGTTTTCACGCCTTCAGCCAGCACGCCAGCTTCGCTCAGCGCACCCATCCACAGTTCCCAGTCTTCGCCGCCCATTACGGTAACGGTGTTCTGAACTTCTTCTTCGGTTGCCGGCTCAATGCTGGCGGTCATGATCTGATCTTTGTTGGTATCAATCGCTTTAGAGGTGTAAACCTCGCCGATTGGCTTCAGTGCAGAACGGACGACTTCACCGGTTTTTGGCATTTTACGCACTGGGGAAGCCAGTGAGTAAACCACCAGATCAATCTGACCCAGGTCTTCTTTGATGAGTTTGATCACTTCATCGCGGCATTCGTCAGAGAACGCATCGCCGTTGATGCTTTTGGAATACAGACCTTCACGCTTGGCCGCTTCGTCGAAGGCGGCAGAGTTATACCAGCCCGCGGAACCTGGTTTGGACTCCGTGCCTGGTTTTTCGAAAAATACGCCGATAGTGGCGGCACCGCTGCCAAAGGCGGCGGAAATTCTGGATGCAAGGCCGTAACCGGTGGAAGCACCGATCACCAGCACACGGGAAGGGCCGTTCTCGATTTTCCCGTTTTGCTTAACGTACTCGATCTGTTTTTCCACATTGACTTTACAGCCAGTCGGATGGGTCGTTGTACAGATGAATCCACGAATTTTTGGTTTGATTATCATAATGATGGCTAATTAAGTTTGTATTTTCGCTGTCAAGTGCGCAATGACACCGTCTGTTCTGGCTTGCTTAACGACATGGTTAACAAGCCCCCCACTACAATGGATCGCAACATTATACAGAAAAGGAGCGCCAATACTGAATCTACCACTGATTTTAGCCGTCAGACGCCGGGCCGCAGGACAGAAAAGGGCCATGCGTAAACATGGCCCCTGTAGATGTTGAGCGCTATTGCAGGTTAGTTCTGATGGGTAAATTCCGCCATAAACTGCAGGATCAGCGCCATCGACACTGCGCCAGGGTCGCAGTGACCGATGGCCCGCTCACCCAGATTTTTTGCCCGCCCAAAGCGGGCAACCATCGCGCTGGTTCCCTCTGCGCCTGCCATCGCTGCCTGTGCGCAGTGGTTAAGGGCTTCCGGCAGCGCTAGCGCGACGTCCGTTTTGGCGCACTCGGCGGCGGCGGCCAGCGCATCGACCATGGTTTTGTCCCCCGGCTCGGCACCGCCGCGCTGGTGGATGGCCTGCAAGCCGATCGCCAACCATTCGGAGAGGGTAGCGGCATCCAGCTCAGCGCGCCCAGCCAGACCTTTACCCCCAGCGCGGAAAAGGGTGCCGAAAATCGCGCCGGAGGCGCCGCCCATACTGGTCATCAGGCGAGTACCGCTTTGCAGCAGAGCGTCGCCAATATCGGTAGCGGTAAATTCAGGTGCGGCGAGTAGTGCGTTAAGCGCGGTAAAACCGCGTTTAATGCCAATACCGTGGTCACCATCGCCAATCACCTGATCGAGCGCGGTCAGCCGCGGCTCACTGGCGATCATCCCCTCAGAGACGTACCGCAGGCAGGCGATAAATTGTGTGGTATTCATCTTAGTTTCTCCAGCCGAGGGTGCGAATAGGGTGGTCGTACAGGCGCTGCATTTCGTCGTCCAGCCGCAGCATACTCAGGGAAAAGCCGGACATTTCCAGCGAGGTGCAGAAATGGCCAACCTGCACGTCGTAGGTTTCGATGCCGCGCGCCGCTAGCGCCATGCCGACTTTGCGGGTGACCACCATCAACTCGGTATTACTTAGCGCACCGAGGTTGTTGACGCTCACGCACACGCTGTCGCCCTTGGCGAAAGGAAGGTCGTTGCACAGGCGTTCAATCATCATCTCAACCAGCTCATCGCTCTGCGGCATCGGAATGCGACATAGCCCGGGCTCGCCGTGAATGCCAATGCCCAGCTCGATTTCGTTATCGGCCAGCGTGAAGTTAAAGGCATCGGCCTGCGGCAGCGCGCAGCCGCTGAGTGCGACGCCAATGGTGCGGGTGTTATGGTTGGCTTTGATTGCCAGCGCTTCCAGCTCAGGCAGAGCGTAGTGCTCAAACTGGGCTGCGGCACCGGTTAGCTTGTACAAAAACGCTAGCCCACCGACACCGCGGCGATCGGACATTCTTTCCGGCGGCGCCGAGGCAATATCATCCGTGGCGCGCACGGTTCGGCACTCAATCCCTTCTTCCGCAAGGATTTCAGCCGCGATATCAAAGTTCATGCCGTCGCCGGAATAGTTGCCGTAGAGGAACAGCACGCCGTTGCCCTGATGTACGGCCCGGCTGGCTTCAATGATTTGGTCGGGAGAAGGGGAGGTGAAGACTTCGCCCAGCGCGCAGGCATCGATGCCGCCTTCGCCGACGAACCCGGCAAAGGTCGGCTCATGGCCGCTGCCGCCGCCGCTGACGATAACGGTCTGGCCGTTTTGCGCCATCGTACGATAAATCGCGCAATACTCCGGTAGGGCGTGGATCTTACCGCGCCCGGCGTACACCAGCCCTTCCATGATTTCGTTACGAATATTATCGGTGTTGTTGAAGATCTTTTTGGGTTTTTGCATCGTCACTCCCTCTCGTAAGGTCCTGTTTCTTTAGTGACGATTTTACCTGCGGAGTCCGTTTACACCTGGCACCTTTGATACCAATTAATCTCCCGAACCAGGGGCATGACTGGGGGCTGAATGCAATAACGCTATTCGACGATTTTGCGCTCCAGCACAATCTTCCAAAAGGCATCCACCAACGGTTCATGCAGCCGCTTTTTCTGCACGCAGACGCCTAGTTCGAACGGGGTCTTCTCATCGCTGCGCTCTAAAATCATTACGCGGTTGCGCACCGGCTCCGGGCTATTTTCCAGCACGATTTCGGGAATCAGCGCCACGCCACAACCTAGCGCAACCATTGATACCATTGCTTCATGTCCGCCGACGGTCGCGTAAATGGATGGGTTACTGATTTTATGGCGGCGGAACCACAGCTCGATACGGCGGCGCACCGGCCCCTGGTCGGCCATGATAAACGGCACCGTTGACCAGTCTGGCTCATCCACCGAGACCTGGTTGCGCACCGGGCAGGGCAGCGCCGGGGCAATCAGCACCACTGCCAGATTCTCCAGCATTGAGAAGGCAACGGCACCGGGCAGCGTTTCGGGCCTTCCGGCGATGGCGAGATCGGCCTCGTTGGTGGCGACCTTCTCCATCGCATCGGCGGCATCGCCGGTAGTGAGCTTGATTTCAACCGACGGATGCTCGGCGCGGAAACGGTCAAGAATCGGCGGCAGGTGGCTATAGGCGGCGGTGACCGAGCAGAAGATATGCAGCTCGCCGGAAAGAGATGGTCCCTGCTGGTCAAGGGTGTGGCGTAGTTGCTGATACTGCAACAGCGTCTGCTGGGCAAACACGCGCAGCTCCTCTCCCGCTTCGGTCAGCGTTACCGTGCGGTTATCGCGAACAAACAGCGGCTGGCCGAGATCCTCTTCAAGGCGCTGAATCTGCCGGGAAAGCGTGGACGGGCTGACGTGCATCGCCCGCGCGCTGCGGCCAAAATGGCGGCTTTCCGCCAGATGCAGGAAGGTTTTCAGATCGCGTAAATCCACAGACGAGTCTCCGGTTTTCGACGTTGCATAAATTGCAATGTGACGTTGTGAATATATCAATTTCCGCAATAAATTTCCTGTTGTAATGTGGGTTCATTCTCGCTGAAACGCGAACCGAACAATAAGACACACAACATCACGGAGTACACCATCATGGCTAACTACTTTAATACACTGAATCTGCGTCAGCAGCTGGCTCAGCTGGGCAAATGTCGCTTTATGGGCCGCGAAGAATTCGCCGACGGCGCAAGCTACCTTCAGGGTAAAAAAGTGGTCATCGTCGGCTGTGGCGCTCAGGGTCTGAATCAGGGCCTGAACATGCGTGACTCCGGTCTGGATATCTCCTACGCCTTGCGTAAAGAAGCGATTGCTGAGAAGCGTGCTTCCTGGCGCAAAGCGACCGAAAACGGCTTTAAAGTCGGTACCTACGAAGAGCTGATCCCGCAGGCTGACCTGGTGGTTAACCTGACGCCAGACAAACAGCACTCCGACGTGGTGCGTTCCGTGCAGCCGCTGATGAAAGATGGCGCCGCGCTGGGTTACTCCCACGGCTTCAACATCGTTGAAGTTGGCGAGCAGATCCGTAAAGACATCACCGTTGTGATGGTGGCACCGAAGTGCCCGGGTACCGAAGTACGTGAAGAGTACAAACGTGGTTTCGGTGTTCCAACCCTGATCGCCGTTCACCCGGAAAACGATCCAAAAGGCGAAGGCATGGCCATCGCTAAAGCCTGGGCAGCAGCAACCGGCGGTCACCGTGCTGGCGTGCTGGAATCCTCCTTCGTGGCGGAAGTGAAATCAGACCTGATGGGCGAGCAGACTATCCTGTGCGGTATGCTGCAGGCTGGTTCTCTGCTGTGCTTCGACAAGCTGGTGGCTGAAGGCACCGATGCGGCTTACGCCGAAAAACTGATTCAGTTCGGCTGGGAAACCATCACCGAAGCGCTGAAGCAGGGCGGCATCACTCTGATGATGGACCGTCTGTCTAACCCGGCGAAACTGCGCGCTTACGCGCTGTCAGAACAGCTGAAAGAGATCATGGCGCCGCTGTTCCAGAAACACATGGACGACATCATCTCCGGTGAATTCTCTTCCGGCATGATGGCTGACTGGGCTAACGACGATAAGAAACTGCTGACCTGGCGTGAAGAGACCGGTAAAACCGCGTTCGAAACCGCCCCGCAGTTTGAAGGTAAAATCGGCGAGCAGGAGTACTTCGATAAAGGCGTTCTGATGATTGCGATGGTGAAAGCGGGCGTTGAGCTGGCGTTCGAAACCATGGTGGATTCCGGCATCATCGAAGAGTCTGCTTACTACGAATCACTGCACGAACTGCCGCTGATTGCGAACACCATCGCCCGTAAACGTCTGTACGAAATGAACGTGGTTATCTCTGATACCGCAGAATACGGTAACTACCTGTTCTCTTACGCTTGCGTACCGCTGCTGAAAGAGTTCATGACTACCCTGCAGACCGGCGACCTGGGCAAAGCGATTGCTGAAGGCGCGGTAGACAACGCTCAGCTGCGCGACGTGAACGAAGCGGTTCGCGGCCACGCAATCGAGCAGGTTGGTAAGAAACTGCGCGGCTACATGACCGACATGAAGCGTATTGCCGTCGCAGGCTAATAAAACCTCGTTATCATCCGGCCCGGTCAGCGCCTCGCGACCGGGCTGTTTTTTTATCCGCGTTTTAATACTACCACTGAATCTGATACTTCTTCCCGCTGCCCTTCAGGCCCGGTCATAGTGCGTGAAACCTCTTCACAAAACTGCACTTCCCAACCCGGTGGCAATGCGCCCAGAGAGGCCAGCACTTCGTGTGCAGGCAGGAATGGGCGGACGTGCTTTGACCAGCCCGGGACTTTGCCGTGCGAGGTGATAAGCAGCATGCCGCCTGGCGCAACGTGATCGAGCGCGGTGCGGAAGATCGTGGCCCGATCGAACGCCAGCGGTGATTCCAGGAACGAGGCGACAATCAGGGAGAATTCCCCCTTCGGGAACGCCTGAGTGAGATCGCACTGCTGGAAGGTGATATCGACACCAGCACGTTCTGCATTGGCCGCCGCGTATTCAATTGCCCGATGCGAAAGATCGACCGCCGTGACTCGCCAGCCCTGTTTTGCCAGCCAGACTGCATCATCCCCACGCCCGCAGCCCAACTCTAGTGCCTTACCCGGTGCCAAACCTTCGGTGAAGCGCACCAGGATTTTACCCGGAATGCCGTTAGAACGTGGAGACATCGCATCGTAATGCGACTCCCAGAAGGCTTCCGACTGTTGCTCAACGTCGTGCATAATCACCTCGTTTATTGACGATAAATTTCATGTAATATTTAAAGTAACACAAGATGGTTTTTGATCAATAACGTTGCTGTAAAAAATAAATAAGCATATTTATCAATTAAATAATTCCATTTTCGTATAAATTTTAGTATTCGAGATTGCTCATTGTTGTCTTAATGTAATATCGTAAGTTACATGAAAACAAATAACTCATTCTCAGCAACTCTGCACATCCTGCTTCACCTTGAGCAGATGGATAAACCTCTGACATCCGAACAGATGGCCGCCTTTATCGACGGCAACCCGGCATTCATCCGTAAGCTGCTTGCCGGGCTCAGGGAAAACAACATTGTCTGTGCCACTAAGGGGCACCACGGCGGCTGGCGGCTATGTCGACCGGTCGGCGATATCACGCTTTACGATATCTACATGGCGCTCGGCGAGCCGGCGCTGTTTGCGCTGGGAAACCGCAGTGAAAACCCACAGTGCCTGGTGGAGCAGGGGGTAAACCGAGTGATGTCAGAGACGCTCGCCGATGCGCAGACGCTGATCCTCGATCGCTTTAAGCGTCTGACGCTACAGGATATCGGCCGCGAATTTATCAGCTACTTCAACGACAAAGGCCACGACCATGATTGAAACCTTAACCACCTGCCTGATGATTGCGATGGCGGCGAGCAGTATTTCGATGACGGTGACGCAGACGGAGTTGTTTGCCGCGTTTCGCGAATGGACGGCGAAAAAGAATGCGCTGATGGGGCACTTGTTCCACTGCTTTTACTGCTTAAGCCACTGGGTGGTATTTGGCGGGATGGCGGTCTATCGTCCGGCGCTGTTGAACAGCGGCTTTGCGCTGATTGATTGGGTGATGACGGCGTTTATCGTGATTACCATTACGACGCTAATTAACGGATTGATGTTTAAGGTGTTCCAGGCGGCGATTAGCACCCACGTGATGAAGCATAACGCCCAGCAGACGTTGCAATCGCAGAAATAAAAAACCCGGCGTCGCTGGCTAATTGCGGAGCACGCTGGTGCCCTCTCCCACGGGGAGAGGGGGCAAACACTAAACGCCTTCTCCATGAGAAGGCGTTGCTGTTTATTTCCGGTACAACACCTTAATGATGTGGTAACCGAACTGAGTGTGCAGCGGGCCGGTTGGCTCCAGCACCGGGCAGGAGAAGACCACTTTATCGAACGCCGGAACCATCTGGCCCTGGCGGAATTCACCTAAGTCACCGCCGCGTTTGCCCGATGGGCAGATGGAATGCTTCTTCGCCAGCTTGCCGAAGTCGGCGCCGTTTTTAATCTGTTCCAGAAGGTCCAGTGCCAGTTTCTCTTCTTTCACCAGGATATGCACTGCTGCTGCTGTTTTTGCCATGATCGTGCCTTTCTATAAGCGAGTCTGTAAGGCTGGCGATTTTAGCATGGCTTATCGCCGATACAGCACCTTGATGATGTGATAGCCAAATTTGGTTTTAACTGGCCCGAAAGGCTTGAGCAGTGGGCAGCTAAAAACGGCGGCGTCGAATGGCCCCACCATCGCTCCCTGTTTAAATTCCCCAAGATCGCCACCGTTGCGCCCGGAAGGGAAGCGGGAATAGCGTTTTGCCAGATGATCGAAGCTTATTCCTCGCTCCAGCTTGCTGAGGATCTCCAGCGCCAGTTTTTCTTCTTTTACCAGGATGTGCAGGGCTGCCGCGCTCTTTGCCATAAGGTCACTCTTTTCGTTGGGTTGCTGCCCAACACTTTACCATTCGGCGGGTAAATCTCAGCCTGAGTTTCTGCTACAATCCACACCCCCGTGTTTACAGATTGAGCAATGCCCCTATGCGTTTAAACCCCGGACAACAACAAGCCGTCGAATTTGTCACTGGCCCTTGCCTGGTGCTGGCGGGTGCTGGCTCCGGCAAAACCCGCGTGATCACCAATAAAATTGCCCACCTGATCCGCGTTTGCGGTTATCAGGCACGTCATATCGCCGCCGTCACCTTTACCAACAAGGCCGCGCGCGAGATGAAAGAGCGTGTGGCGCAAACGCTGGGACGTAAAGAGGCGCGCGGGCTGATGATCTCCACCTTCCACACCCTGGGGCTGGATATCATTAAGCGCGAATACGCGGCGCTGGGCATGAAGTCGAACTTCTCACTGTTTGACGATACCGATCAAACCGCGCTGCTTAAGGATCTGACCGAGGGGCTGATCGAAGACGATAAAGTGGTGTTCCAGCAGCTGATCTCGACGATCTCCAACTGGAAAAACGATCTGATGACGCCGCCGCAGGCAGCGGCCAGCGCGAAGGGCGAGCGCGATCGTATCTTCGCCCACTGCTACAGCCTGTACGACGCCCATATGAAGGCCTGCAACGTGCTGGACTTCGATGACCTGATCCTGTTACCGACGCTGCTGTTGCAGCGTAATGAAGAGGTGCGTGAGCGCTGGCAGAACAAAATTCGCTACCTGCTGGTGGATGAATATCAGGACACCAACACCAGCCAGTACGAGCTAGTGAAGCTGCTGGTGGGGCAGCGCGCGCGGTTTACCGTGGTCGGTGACGATGATCAGTCGATTTACTCCTGGCGCGGCGCGCGTCCGCAGAACCTGGTGCTGCTGAGCAAAGACTTCCCCGCACTGCAGGTGATTAAGCTGGAGCAGAACTACCGTTCTTCCGGGCGTATTCTGAAGGCAGCGAACATCCTCATCGCCAATAACCCGCACGTGTTTGAAAAGCGCCTGTTCTCCGAGCTGGGCTATGGCCCGGAACTGAAAGTGCTGAGCGCCAACCATGAAGAGCATGAGGCCGAACGCGTCACCGGCGAGCTTATCGCTCATCACTTCGTCAACAAGACGCAGTACAAGGATTACGCCATTCTCTATCGTGGCAACCACCAGTCGCGGGTGTTTGAAAAATTCCTGATGCAAAACCGCATCCCTTACAAAATTTCCGGCGGTACCTCGTTCTTCTCCCGCCCGGAAATTAAAGACCTGCTGGCCTATCTGCGCGTGCTGAGCAACCCGGACGATGACAGCGCGTTCCTGCGCATCGTCAACACACCGAAGCGTGAGATTGGTTCGGCGACGCTGCAAAAGCTTGGCGAATGGGCGATGACCCGCAACAAAAGCCTGTTTACCGCCAGCTTCGATATGGGGCTGAACCAGACGCTAACCGGGCGCGGCTATGAATCCCTGACTCGATTTACCCAGTGGCTGGGGGAAATCCAACGCCTGGCAGAGCGTGAGCCGATCGCCGCCGTGCGCGATCTGATCCACGGTATCGACTATGAGTCCTGGCTGTTTGAAACCTCGCCGAGCCCGAAAGCGGCCGAAATGCGCATGAAAAACGTCAACACGTTGTTCAGCTGGATGACGGAGATGCTGGAAGGCAGCGAGCTGGAAGAGCCGATGACCCTGACTCAGGTAGTCACTCGCTTTACCCTGCGCGATATGATGGAGCGCGGCGAAAGTGAAGAAGAGCTGGATCAGGTTCAGCTCATGACGCTACACGCCTCGAAAGGGCTGGAGTTCCCGTACGTCTTCCTCGTGGGGATGGAAGAGGGGCTGCTGCCGCACCAGAGCAGTATCGACGAGGATAATGTTGATGAAGAGCGCCGTCTGGCCTACGTGGGTATCACCCGCGCGCAGAAAGAGCTGATTTTCACCCTCTGCAAAGAGCGTCGTCAGTATGGTGAACTGGTGCGCCCGGAGCCGAGCCGCTTCCTGTTAGAACTGCCGCAGGACGATGTGGTATGGGAGCAGGAACGAAAAGTGATTACGCCCGAAGAGCGCATGCATAAAGGACAGGCTAACGTCGCCAACATTCGAGAAATGCTGGCAAAAGCGAAAAAAAGCTAACAAGTAGCCCGGCCGAGCGAAGCGACGCCGGGAATATGCACAGTGCCTTCCCGAAGTCGGCGCTACAAACTATCCGGTAGCCCGACGCCAGCAACCTGCAGCGGCCAGTGAATATAGCTTTGCCATTGGCACTCTTGATCGACCATTTCACGCCCCAGCGGATGCTGTTCCAGCCAACTGTCCGGCAGCGTCAGGGTCAGACTTTCCCCGTCGGCGGCAAGCGTAATCGCTGGCAGAAGATCATCGCGACGGCGGCTGGCAAACAGAATCGCCAGACGCAGCAGACGGCAGAGATGCTCCGCGACGCGTGGTGGCACGGCGTTCTGCTGGTGGAGCGACGGCAGATTCACGGTGTTGGTCTGATTCAGCAGCAGGGTGGCGAGCAGCTTTTTCTGCGCAGGAGTAAAACCCGGAAGGTCGAGATTACGGACCAGATAGGCTGCATGCTGAGGTGCCTGTTTAAAATCGACGCTGAGGCCAATTTCATGCAATGCACAGGCACTTAACAGCAGTTCGCTGCTTAAAGGTTCCAGATCCCAGCTATCTTTCACCTGTTCGACAAAATTCGCCGCCAGTTGGGACACGCGATTTGCCTGCTCGATATCGACCATAAAGCGGCGCTGAATGTTACGCAGCGTGCGGCTGCGAATATCTTCATCAACCGCCAGATGCAGCATGCCGTAGACCAGCCCTTCACGCAGCGCGCCGCCGGCCAGAGTCATGCACTGGATATCCAGCTCGGTGAAAATGGCGATAAGAATCGCGAGCCCGCTTGGGAATACCAGCGCGCGCTCCAGCGTCAGCCCTTCAATTTCCAGCTCTTCCAGACGGCCGCACTGAATGGCGCGCTGTTTAAGTTGCTGAAGTTTGGCGAGGGTGATGCGTTCATCCATCCCCTGCGCCATCATGATTTCCTGCAGCGCCTGCACCGTACCGGATGCACCCACGCAGACTTTCCAGCCGTGGTGACGCAGTTCATCGGCAACGGGCTTTAACACTTCACGGGCGGCACGTTCCGCTTCGTCGAAATGTTCTTGCGCCAAATTGCGGTCGGTAAAGTAACGTTCAAGCCAGGTCACGCAGCCCATTGAGAGGCTAAACAGCGAGGTGGTTTGCGCACCGGTGCCGGTGACCAGTTCGGTACTGGCACCACCAATATCAACCACTAAACGACGATCGTCGCCGCCGGTGGTGTGCGCCACGCCTTGATAAATCAGGCGCGCTTCTTCTTCGCCGCGGATAACCTGCACCGGGCAGCCGAGGATTTCCTGGGCTTTGGCGATAAAGACGTCGGCATTAACGGCAAGACGCAACGTCGCGGTAGCCACGATACGAATTTGCGTTGGGGGAATATCCTGAAGACGTTCGGCGAACAGACGCAGGCATTGCCAGCCTCGCTCCATTGCTTCCGTCGTAAGCGTGTTGTCGCGGTTAAGTCCGGCAGCCAGACGTACTTTGCGCTTGATGCGCGTCAGTGTCTGGATACTGCCCGCCACCTCGCGAACTATCAGCATATGAAAACTATTGGAGCCGAGATCGATAGCTGCATAGAGCGAGGTGGTAGTGAGCATAACTTATTTAACCTGAACGACGACGATTACGCGGTGCGCCCGAACGACGCGGGCCGTTACCCTGGCGAACGCGCGTCAAACGCAGCGGCTTCGGCAGTTCGGTTAACAGCGCATCCGGGTTGTACTTACTCACCGGAATAGAGTGACCGGTGTAGGTCTCAATGGCCGGCAGGTTGAGCGCATACTCTTCACAGGCGAGGCTGATTGAGTGGCCGCTTGCGCCCGCGCGACCGGTACGACCAATACGGTGTACGTAGTCTTCACAGTCGTCCGGCAGGTCATAGTTAAAGACGTGCGTGACGGCAGGAATATGCAGGCCGCGTGCCGCAACGTCGGTTGCGACCAGGATATCGATATCACCACGGGTGAAATCTTCCAGAATACGCAGGCGTTTTTTCTGCGCCACGTCGCCGGTCAGCAGGCCGACGCGATGACCATCGGCAGCCAGATGGCCCCAGATGTCTTCACAGCGGTGCTTGGTGTTGGCGAAGATAATCGCGCGGTCTGGCCACTCTTCTTCCAGCAGCGTTTGCAGCAAACGCATCTTCTCTTCGTTGGAAGGGTAGAACAGCTCTTCTTTAATACGGTGGCCCGTTTTCTGCTCTGGCTCGACTTCCACGTATTCGGCGTTGTTCATTTGCTCGAACGCCAGTTCACGTACGCGGTAAGACAGCGTCGCGGAGAACAGCATGTTCAGACGCTGGTTGGCCGCAGGCATACGGCGGAACAGCCAACGGATATCTTTAATAAAGCCCAGATCGTACATACGATCCGCTTCGTCCAGCACCACGACCTGGATCGCGCCCAGGTTGATATGGTTCTGTTTTGCATAGTCAATGAGACGGCCGGTGGTGCCGATCAGAATATCGACGCCGCTTTCCAGCACTTTCAGCTGTTTATCATAGCCGTCACCGCCGTAGGCCAGGCCCAGTTTCAGGCCAGTCGCCTGAGCCAGCGGCTCTGCGTCAGCGTGAATCTGTACTGCCAGCTCACGGGTTGGCGCCATAATTAAGGCGCGCGGTTGGTTCACCTGGCGGTCAGCAACTGCCGGGTGAGAAAGAAGATAATGAAACGTTGACGTCAGGAACGCCATCGTTTTCCCGGTACCGGTTTGCGCCTGTCCCGCTACATCACGTCCAGCAAGCGTCAGCGGCAAAGCCAGCGCCTGAATGGGCGTGCAATTATAAAACCCTTTAGTTTCAAGGGCTTCAACCACTTTAGGGTGCAGGGCGAAGTCGGAAAACTTCTGTTCTGTTAAATGTGTTTTGCTCATAGTGTGGTAGAATATCAGCTTACTATTGCATTAAGAAAGCGTATCCGGTGAAATAACGTCAACCTTTGTTGGCGAAGTCAACATCAACACCTCGTTGGTTAATGCTACACCAACACACCAGGCTTATTCCTGTGGAGTTAAATATGAGCGATAAAATTATTCACCTGACTGACGACAGTTTTGACACGGACGTACTCAAGGCTGACGGGCTGACACTCGTCGATTTCTGGGCAGAGTGGTGCGGTCCGTGCAAAATGATCGCCCCGATTCTGGATGAAATCGCCGAGGAGTATCAGGGCAAACTGACCGTGGCTAAACTGAACATCGATCAGAACCCAGGTACTGCACCGAAGTATGGTATCCGCGGTATCCCTACGCTGCTGCTGTTCAAAAACGGCGAAGTCGCGGCGACCAAAGTTGGCGCACTGTCTAAAGGCCAGCTGAAAGAGTTCCTCGACGCTAACCTGGCGTAAGAGATTCAACGTGGGCGTTCAGGGTTCCTGTGTTCTTAATTTGAGCGGAACTCTGGACGCTTGCCATCAGTCGTGCTAAGTTAACTTTGACTTCGTTTTAAACATACCTTGTTTGAATCTGTTTGACCCAAACCTCCCGTTGTCGTTAACAGCGTCAGAGGTTGAAAAATTCCAGGCTTGTCACTCTTTTCCGTCTTGTCGTTTCAGTTCTGCGTACTCTCCTGTGACCAGGCAGCGAACAGACATGAGTTGATGGCCGTAAACAGGCACGGATGACCCTGCCATACCATTCACAAATTAAGTTCGAGATTTACCCCGAGTTTAAGAACCCACACCATTATGAATCTTACCGAATTAAAGAACACGCCGGTTTCTGAGCTGATCACTCTCGGCGAAAATATGGGTCTGGAAAACCAGGCACGTATGCGCAAGCAGGACATCATTTTCGCCATCCTGAAGCAGCACGCGAAGAGTGGCGAGGATATCTTTGGCGACGGTGTGCTGGAGATACTGCAGGATGGATTTGGTTTCCTCCGCTCCGCAGACAGCTCCTACCTCGCCGGCCCTGATGATATCTACGTTTCCCCTAGCCAAATCCGTCGTTTCAACCTCCGCACTGGTGACACCATTTCAGGTAAGATTCGTCCTCCGAAAGAGGGTGAGCGTTACTTTGCGCTGTTGAAAGTTAACGAGGTTAACTACGATAAGCCGGAAAACTCGCGCAACAAGATCCTGTTCGAGAACTTAACCCCGCTGCACGCAAACTCTCGTCTGCGTATGGAACGTGGTAACGGTTCTACCGAAGACTTAACCGCTCGCGTCCTGGACCTGGCCTCGCCAATCGGTCGCGGCCAGCGTGGTCTGATTGTGGCACCGCCAAAAGCCGGTAAAACCATGCTGCTGCAGAACATCGCGCAGAGCATCGCCTACAACCACCCAGACTGCGTACTGATGGTTCTTCTGATCGACGAACGTCCAGAAGAAGTGACCGAGATGCAGCGTCTGGTGAAAGGTGAAGTGGTTGCTTCTACCTTTGACGAACCAGCATCTCGCCACGTTCAGGTTGCGGAAATGGTTATTGAGAAAGCGAAACGTCTGGTTGAACACAAGAAAGACGTTATCATCCTGCTCGACTCCATCACTCGTCTGGCACGTGCGTACAACACCGTGGTTCCAGCGTCTGGTAAAGTCCTGACCGGTGGTGTTGATGCCAACGCCCTGCACCGTCCGAAGCGTTTCTTCGGTGCTGCGCGTAACGTGGAAGAGGGTGGTAGCCTGACTATCATCGCGACCGCGCTTATCGATACCGGCTCTAAAATGGATGAAGTTATCTATGAAGAGTTTAAAGGTACCGGCAACATGGAACTGCACCTCTCTCGTAAGATTGCTGAAAAACGCGTCTTCCCGGCTATCGACTACAACCGTTCCGGTACTCGTAAAGAAGAGCTGCTCACCACGCCTGAAGAGCTGCAGAAAATGTGGATCCTGCGCAAAATCATCCATCCAATGGGTGAAATCGACGCGATGGAGTTCCTCATTAATAAGCTGGCCATGACCAAAACCAACGACGATTTCTTCGATATGATGAAACGCTCGTAACATAAGGTTTTTGCTGACGAACGCCACACAATCGTGTGGCGTTTTCGTTTTTAGGAGTTTAGCCAATGGGGAATCGTATTTTTTCATGGATACTTGGAGTTTGTGGCTACAATGATAGTTAGTTTGCAAAATCGGTTATAAATCAGGCAAGTTTCCCCAATATTCATCAGGCTTCCTCTTCTGATGCGTTGCTATCGTGGGTATACTTTCGCTATTAATATTCGCAGCGAGTATAAATTGTGAGTTTACTGACCGTCGGTACTGACCTGATCAGTATTTTTTTGTTCACCACCGTATTCCTGTTTTTTGCCCGCAAAGCGGCAAAATGGGTCGGTTTGGTGGATAAACCAAACTTTCGTAAACGTCACCAGGGGCTTATCCCGCTTGTGGGCGGCATCTCTGTGTATGCCGGGATCTGCCTCACTTTCACGATTGCCAATTACTATATCCCACACGCTTCCCTGTACCTTGCTTGTGCCGGTGTTCTGGTGCTTGTGGGGGCTCTGGATGACCGTTACGACATCAGCGTCAAAATCCGTGCCACCGTTCAGGCGGCAATAGGCATCGTCATGATGACCGCAGGCCATTTATATCTGCAAAGCCTGGGCTATCTCTTCGGTTCGTGGGAACTGGTGCTGGGGCCATTTGGTTTCTTCCTGACCCTGTTTGCCGTCTGGGGAATGATTAACGCTTTCAACATGGTCGATGGTATTGATGGGTTGCTCGGCGGTCTGTCGTGCGTCAGCTTTGGCGCTATTGGCCTGATCCTGTGGTTTGACGGCCAGACCAGCCTCGCCATGTGGTGCTTCGCGATGATTGCCACCATCCTGCCTTATATCATGCTGAACCTGGGCGTGCTGGGCCGCCGTTACAAAGTCTTTATGGGCGATGCCGGCAGTACGCTGATTGGTTTTACCGTCATCTGGATCCTGCTGGAAACCACCCAGGGAACGCACCATCCGATAAGCCCGGTTACGGCGCTGTGGATTGTGGCGATTCCGTTGATGGACATGGTTGCCATCATGTATCGTCGTTTACGCAAAGGGATGAGTCCGTTCTCTCCTGACCGCCAGCATATTCACCATCTCATTATGCGCGCGGGCTTCACCTCGCGTCAGGCGCTGGTGTTGATTACTCTCGCCGCCGCGCTGTTGGCAGCCATTGGTGTTGTCGCGGAGTACACCCGCGTGGTGCCTGAATGGGTCATGCTGATCCTGTTCCTGCTGGCCTTTGGCCTCTACGGTTACTGCATCAAGCGGGCCTGGAAAGTGGCGCGCTTTATTAAGCGCATGAAGCGCAGAATGCGTCGGAACAGCGACAACAATCCAAAATTAACCAAGTAAAACTGGGGTAGTAATGACACAACCATTACCGGAAGCACAGTTGGCTAGTGCTGAGAATGAACTGGATATTCGTGGCCTGTTTCGCGCGTTGTGGTCAGGAAAACACTGGATTATTGGCTTTGCGGTGCTGTTTGCCGCCGTGGTGCTGATTTATACCTTTTTTGCCCGCCAGGAGTGGAGCGCAACGGCGATCACCGACCGGCCAACCGTTAACATGCTGGGTGGCTACTATTCGCAGCAGCAGTTCCTGCGCAATCTGGATGTGAAGGTCAACCCGACTAGCGCAACGCCGCCTTCGGTGATGGATGAAGTCTACAAAGAGTTCGTCATGCAACTGGCGTCCTGGGATACCCGCCGTGATTTCTGGCTGCAGACGGATTACTACAAGCAGCGGATGGTCGGTAACTCGCGCGCTGATGCTGCGTTGCTCGATGACCTGATTGACGATATTCAGTTTATCCCCGGCGATGCGCAGAAAAGCGTTAGCGACAGCGTGAAACTGACGGCGGAAACGGCACCGGACGCGAATAATCTGCTACGTCAGTACGTGGCCTTCGCCAGCCAGCGCGCCGCAGGGCACCTGAATGACGAACTGAAAGGCGCCTGGGCTGCCCGCACCATTCAGGTGAAGGCGCAGGTAAAACGCCAGGAAGAGGTCGCGCAGGCGATTTTCAATCGCCGTCTGCACAGCATTGAAGCAGCGCTGAAAATTGCGCAGCAGCACAATATCAATCGCAGCGAGACTGACGTGCCGTCCGATGAGTTGCCGGACTCTGAGCTCTCCCTGCTTGGCCGCCCGATGCTGCAGGCGCGTCTGGAGAATCTTCAGGCCGTAGGTCCGACGTTTGACCTTGATTACGATCAGGGGAGGGCTATGCTAACGACCCTCAACGTAGGCCCGACTCTGGCGCCAAGTTTCCAGACATATCGGTATTTGCGCACACCGGAGGAACCGGTAAAACGCACTAGCCCACGTCGTGTATTCCTGATGGTCATGTGGGGCATTGTCGGCGCATTGGTTGGTGCTGGGGTAGCACTGGCGCGTCGTCGCACGCAGTAAATACCCATCAATTGATGAAGGGCGATGGGCCTGTTTCATCTATAGAAGAGAATCGATGTGAAAGTACTGACTGTATTTGGCACACGTCCGGAGGCGATCAAAATGGCGCCTCTGGTCCACGCGCTTGCAAAGGACCCTCATTTTGAGGCGAAGGTCTGCGTCACCGCGCAGCATAGGGAAATGCTTGATCAGGTGCTAAGCCTCTTCTCCATCGTTCCAGATTATGATCTCAACATCATGAGTCCAGGACAGGGTTTAACTGAAATTACCTGCCGAATTCTGCAGGGGTTAAAGCCCGTTCTGGAGTCGTTTAAACCCGACGTTGTGCTGGTGCATGGCGATACTACCACCACTGCTGCCGCGAGCCTGGCGGCCTTCTATCAGCGTATTCCCGTAGGGCACGTTGAGGCGGGTCTGCGCACAGGTGACCTCTACTCGCCGTGGCCGGAAGAAGCCAACCGGACGCTGACCGGGCATCTGGCAATGTATCACTTCGCGCCGACTGAAAATTCCCGGCAGAACCTGCTGCGAGAAAATCTGTCAGATAAGCGGATTTTTGTGACCGGCAATACGGTGATTGATGCGCTGTTCTGGGTACGCGATCGGGTGATGAACGATAAGGCGCTGAATGCAGATCTCTCCCAACGTTACCCTTTCCTGAGCCAAGGAAAGAAGATGATTCTGGTCACCGGGCATCGTCGGGAGAGCTTTGGTCAGGGCTTTGAACAAATTTGCCATGCGCTAGCGGAAGTCGCCGCGAACAACCCAGACGTACAGATTGTCTACCCGGTGCATCTGAATCCGAACGTCAGCGAACCGGTTAACCGTATTCTGGGACATATTGATAACGTCATGCTGATTGAGCCGCAGGAGTACCTGCCGTTCGTCTGGCTGATGAACCACGCCTGGCTTATCCTGACCGACTCTGGCGGCATTCAGGAAGAAGCGCCGTCGCTGGGCAAACCGGTGCTGGTGATGCGCGAAACCACCGAACGCCCGGAAGCCATTGATGCCGGAACGGTACGCCTGGTGGGCACCGATAGCCAACGCATCGTGGATGAAGTCACGCGACTACTGCGTGACGAAGATGAATATCAAAGGATGAGCCGGGCCCATAACCCCTATGGGGATGGCCGGGCATGCGAACGTATATTGTCAGCATTAAAAAATAATCAGGTAACGCTATGAGTTTCTCAACCCTCTCGGTGATCGGTCTGGGCTATATCGGCCTTCCAACTGCGGCTGCGTTTGCTTCGCGGCAAAAACAGGTGGTGGGCGTAGACATTAATCAGCATGCGGTTGATACCATCAACCGCGGCGAGATTCATATTGTTGAGCCCGATCTCGACAGGGTGGTGAAAACGGCGGTGTCCGCTGGTTATTTACGCGCCACCACCACGCCGGAAGCGGCAGATGCCTATCTGATTGCCGTGCCAACGCCGTTCAAGGGCGACCATGAGCCGGATATGGTTTACGTCGAAGCAGCGGCGCGCTCCATTGCGCCGGTGCTGAAGAAAGGCGCGCTGGTGATCCTCGAATCCACCTCCCCGGTGGGCGCAACCGAGCTGATGGCCGGTTGGCTGGCCGAGATGCGCCCGGACCTGACCTTCCCGCAGCAGGCGGGCGAGCAGGCGGACATCAATATCGCCTATTGCCCGGAGCGTGTGCTGCCAGGGCAGGTGATGGTGGAACTGATTAAAAACGACCGCGTGATTGGCGGGATGACGCCGGTATGCTCCGCGCGCGCCAGTGAACTCTATAACATCTTCCTCGAAGGTGAATGCGTGGTAACCAACGCCCGCACTGCCGAGATGTGCAAACTGACGGAAAACAGCTTCCGCGATGTGAACATCGCCTTTGCCAACGAGTTGTCGCTTATCTGCGCCGATCAGGGCATTAACGTCTGGGAGTTGATTCGCCTGGCGAACCGCCACCCGCGCGTCAATATTCTCCAGCCGGGCCCAGGCGTCGGTGGGCATTGTATTGCCGTCGACCCGTGGTTTATCGTGGCGCAAAACCCGGAGCAGGCGCGTCTGATTCGCACCGCCCGCGAGGTGAACGACCATAAACCGTTCTGGGTTATCGACAAGGTGAAGGCTAACGTCGCCGACTGTCTGGCGGCCAGCGATAAGCGCGCCAGCGAGTTGAAAATTGCCTGCTTTGGCCTGGCATTTAAGCCCAACATCGACGATCTGCGCGAAAGCCCGGCGATGGAAATTGCGCAACTGATTGCCCAATGGCACAGCGGCGAAACGCTGGTCGTGGAACCCAATATTCATCAGTTGCCGAAAAAACTCGACGGCCTGTGCTCGCTGGTCTCGCTTGAGGCCGCGCTTGCCAGCGCTGATGTGATTGTGATGCTGGTCGATCACAGCCAATTTAAAGCCATCAGCGGCGATGCAATTACTCAGCAGTATGTAGTTGATACCAAAGGAGTCTGGCGTTGAAACGAATTCTGGTAACCGGTGGCGCAGGCTTTATCGGCTCGGCGGTCGTCCGCCATATTATCAACCACACCTCTGACAGCGTCGTTGTTGTGGACAAACTGACCTACGCAGGTAACCTGGCTTCGCTGGCACCGGTGGCGCAAGATCCACGCTTTGCATTCGAGCAGGTGGATATCTGCGATCGCGCAGAGCTGGATCGCGTGTTTGCACAGTATCGCCCGGATGTGGTGATGCACCTGGCGGCGGAGAGTCACGTTGACCGTTCTATCGACGGCCCGGCGGCGTTTATCGAAACCAATATCGTCGGCACCTACACGCTGCTGGAGGCTGCTCGCGCCTGGTGGTCTGCGCTGGATGACAGCGGTAAAGCGGCATTCCGCTTCCACCATATTTCAACCGATGAAGTGTACGGCGACCTGCATTCCGTGGACGATTTCTTCACCGAAACCACCCCATATGCGCCAAGCAGTCCTTACTCGGCCTCGAAGGCCAGCAGCGACCATCTGGTTCGCGCCTGGCTGCGTACCTACGGCCTGCCTACGCTTATCACCAACTGTTCAAACAACTACGGCCCGTACCATTTCCCGGAGAAGCTGATTCCGCTGACCATCCTCAACGCGCTGGCCGGGAAACCACTGCCGGTGTATGGCAACGGTCAGCAGATCCGCGACTGGCTCTATGTTGACGATCACGCCCGTGCGCTCTACCTCGTTGCCACCGAAGGCGGCATCGGAGAGACCTACAACATCGGCGGTCATAACGAGCGTAAAAACCTCGATGTGGTCGAGACTATCTGCGCCCTGCTTGAAGAACTGGTGCCGGAAAAGCCGCAGGGTATCGCGCATTATCATGACCTGATTACGTTTGTCGCCGACCGTCCTGGCCACGATTTACGTTACGCTATCGATGCGGCGAAAATCGCCCGCGACCTGGGCTGGACCCCAGAAGAGACCTTTGAAAGTGGGATGCGTAAAACGGTCCAGTGGTACCTCGCCAACGAAAGCTGGTGGAAGCAGGTACAGGATGGTAGCTATCAGGGTGAACGTCTGGGTCTGAAGGGGTAATCACCCCAGAGGAGGAAAGCAATGAAAGGTATTATTCTTGCTGGCGGATCGGGCACGCGCCTGCATCCGATCACCCGCGGCGTGTCAAAACAGCTGCTGCCGATTTACGACAAACCGATGATCTACTATCCGCTGTCGGTGCTGATGCTGGCGGGGATCCGTGAAATTCTGATCATCACCACGCCGGAAGACAAAAGTTACTTCCAGCGCCTGCTGGGTGACGGTAGTGAATTTGGTATTTCGCTGCAGTATGCCGAGCAGCCAAGCCCGGACGGCCTGGCGCAGGCGTTTATCATTGGCGAAACGTTCCTCAACGGCGAACCGTCGTGCCTCGTGCTTGGCGACAATATCTTCTTCGGGCAGGGCTTTAGCCCGAAACTGCGCCACGTGGCGGCGCGTAACGAAGGGGCGACGGTGTTTGGCTATCAGGTGATGGACCCGGAACGCTTTGGCGTGGTGGAGTTTGATGATAATTTTCACGCGCTCTCGCTGGAAGAAAAACCGAAACAGCCTAAATCCAACTGGGCGGTCACCGGCCTCTATTTCTACGACAGCAAGGTGGTGGAGTACGCTAAGCGCGTGAAGCCTTCCGAGCGCGGCGAGCTGGAGATCACCTCCATCAACCAGATGTATCTGGACGACGGCAAGCTGACCGTTGAACTGCTGGGACGCGGCTTTGCCTGGCTCGATACCGGCACGCACGACAGCCTGATTGAGGCGAGCATGTTTGTGCAGACGGTAGAAAAACGTCAGGGCTTTAAGATTGCCTGTCTGGAAGAGATAGCCTGGCGCAACGGCTGGCTCGACGACGACGGCGTTAAGCGCGCCGCGGCGCAGCTGTCGAAAACTGGCTACGGTCAATATCTGTTGGAGCTGCTTCGTGCTCGTCCGCGCCAATATTGATCCCCTGACGTGGGAAAACCAATTCTTCGGTGTGAACAGCGCGATTGTTCGTATCGCCGACGATGCGCCGCTGCTGACCGCTGAACGGCTAGCGGGATGGTCGCGGGTGCAGGCGAAAATCGCCGCACATCAGGTGGAAAATCTTGATGCACTCCAGCAGTTGGGTTTCCGGTTGGTAGAGGGCGAAGTTGACCTGGCGTTGTCGGTGACCGCTGGTGGAACGACGCTGGCACAGGTTGCCACTGACGACGATATCCCCGCGCTGCGAAACCTTGCCGCTCAGGCCTTTGCCCAGAGCCGCTTTCGCGCGCCGTGGTATGCCCCGGAGGCGAGCGGTCGTTTTTACGCACAGTGGGTTGAAAACGCGGTAAAAGGCACCTTTGATAACCAGTGCCTGGTGTTTCGCGATGAACACGGGGCGATTCGCGCCTTTGTTTCCTTAAGAGAATTAAACACCTCCGACGCAAGAATCGGCCTGCTGGCCGGGCGCGGTGCGGGTGCAGAACTGATGCAGGCGGCGGTATGCTGGGCGCATACCCGCGGTCTTTCGACGCTACGGGTGGCGACGCAAGCCGGCAATACCGCAGCACTTCAACGCTATATTCATAGCGGCGCTAACGTGGTTAGCACCGCGTACTGGCTATACAGGTGACTCCATGATTCCATTTAACGCCCCACCGGTAGTGGGTACTGAACTCGATTACATGCAATCCGCGATGGGCAGCGGAAAACTGTGCGGTGACGGCGGCTTTACCCGTCGCTGCCAGCAGTGGATGGAACAGCGCTTCGGCAGCGCCAAAGTGCTGCTGACCCCGTCCTGTACCGCGTCGCTGGAAATGGCCGCCATCCTGCTGGATATCCAGCCGGGTGATGAAGTGATTATGCCGAGCTACACCTTTGTCTCCACCGCCAACGCCTTCGTGCTGCGCGGCGCGAAAATTGTGTTTATCGACGTGCATAAAGAGACCATGAATATCGATGAGACGCAGATTGAAGCGGCCATCACCGACAAAACCCGCGCTATCGTGCCGGTGCACTACGCGGGCGTGGCCTGCGAGATGGACACCATCATGGCGCTGGCCAAAAAATACAATCTGTTCGTGGTGGAAGATGCCGCGCAGGGCGTGATGTCGACCTACAAAGGCCGCGCGCTGGGCTCCATCGGCCATATTGGCTGCTTTAGCTTCCACGAGACCAAGAACTACACCGCCGGCGGTGAAGGCGGCGCGACGCTGATTAACGATCGCGCGCTGGTGGAACGCGCGGAAATTATCCGTGAGAAAGGCACCAACCGCAGCCAGTTCTTCCGTGGTCTGGTGGATAAATATACCTGGCGCGATATCGGCTCCAGCTACCTGATGTCTGACCTGCAGGCCGCCTATCTCTGGGCTCAGCTGGAAGCCGCCGAACGTATCAATAAACAGCGTTTGTCTCTGTGGCAAACCTACTATGACGCGCTGCTGCCGCTGGCAAACGCCGGGCGCATCGACCTGCCGGTGATCCCGGAAAACTGCGGCCATAACGCGCATATGTTCTATATCAAACTGCGTGACGTAGAAGACCGCAGCGCGCTGATTAGCTGGCTGAAAGAGGCGGAAATCCTCGCGGTGTTCCACTACATTCCGCTGCACTCCTGCCCGGCGGGCGAGAAGTTTGGCGAGTTCCACGGCGAAGACCGTTTCACAACGCAAGAAAGTGAGCGTTTACTTCGCTTGCCGCTGTTCTATAACCTGTCGCCGGTTGACCAGCGCACGGTCATTAATACCCTGTTGAGCTACTTCGCCTGATATGTCACTGGCAAAAGCTTCGGTGTGGACCGCCGCGTCCACGCTGGTAAAGATCGGCGTTGGGCTGCTGGTGGTCAAGCTGCTGGCGGTATCATTTGGTCCTTCAGGAGTGGGTCAGGCGGGTAACTTCCGCCAACTGGTGACCGTACTTGGCGTGCTGGCCGGGGCGGGAATCTTTAACGGAGTGACGAAGCTCGTCGCCCAGCATCACGATGACCCGGCGCGACTGCGCCAGGTGGTGGGCACGTCATCGGCGATGGTGCTCGGCTTCTCCACGCTGCTGGCGGTAATCTTCCTGCTGGCGGCCGCGCCGATAAGCCAGGGTCTGTTCGGCCATACCCACTATCAGGGGCTGGTGCGTCTGGTGGCGCTGGTGCAGTTAGGTATCGCCTGGGCGAACCTGCTACTGGCGCTGATGAAAGGCTTCCGCGATGCGGCGGGTAACGCGCTGTCGTTGATTGCCGGTAGCCTGATTGGCGTGGTGGCCTATTATGCCTGCTATCATTTTGGTGGCTATCAGGGCGCGCTGCTGGGGCTGGCTTTGGTACCGGCGCTGATAGTGATCCCTGCGGCGGTGATGCTCACTAAGCGTGGCGTCATTCCCTGGGGCTATCTCAAGCCGCAGTGGGACCGTTTGCTGGCCGGTCAGTTGGGTAAATTTACCCTGATGGCGGTGATTACCTCCGTTACCATGCCCGTAGCCTACGTGATGATGCGAAACCTGATGGCGGAGCACTACAGCTGGGATGAGGTCGGGATCTGGCAGGGGGTAAGCAGTATCTCCGATGCTTACCTACAATTTATTACCGCCTCGTTTAGCGTCTATCTGTTACCTACGCTATCGCGGTTGACCGCCAAGCAGGATATTGGCCGTGAAATTGGCCGCTCATTGAAGTTTGTGGTGCCGGCGGTGGCGGCGGCAAGCCTGACCGTCTGGCTGCTGCGCGATTTTGCTATCTGGCTGCTGTTTTCATCGAAATTTGTCGCCATGCGCGACCTGTTCGCCTGGCAGTTGGTGGGGGATGTACTGAAAGTAGGCGCTTACGTCTATGGTTATTTAGTGATCGCCAAAGCCTCGCTGCGTTTCTATATTCTGGCCGAACTGAGCCAGTTTACGCTGCTGACGGCGTTCTCCCACTGGCTTATCCCGGCGCACGGCGCGCTGGGGGCGGCGCAGGCCTATATGGCGACCTATATTGTCTATTTCACGCTGTGTAGCGGCGTATTTTTAATTTGGCGTAAACGGCAATGACCGAACTGATACATATCCTGGGATCGGATATCCCTCATCACAACCAAACGGTGCTACGTTTTTTTGCCGATGAGCTGGCCGCAGAGCCCGCGCACGCCCGTCTGTTTATGGTGGTGAGCGGCGATGAGAGCCTGGCGCAGGCATTTCCTTCGCTGGTGATAGACCGCTATAACGATAAATCGGCGCTGGCAAAGGCGGTGGTGGCAAAAGCGAAGGCCAACCGACATCAGCGCTTTTTCTTCCACGGTCAGTTTAATACCGGTATCTGGCTGGCGCTTCTGAGCGGCGGCCTGAAGCCGTCGCAGGCGAGCTGGCATATCTGGGGGGCGGATCTGTATGAAGTCTCCCGCGGGCTGAAGTTCCGCCTGTTCTATCCGCTGCGCCGCATGGCACAGGGGCGGATGGGGCGCGTTTTTGCCACCCGTGGCGATCTCAGCCATTTTGCTACCCGTCACCCGCAGGTACCCGGCGAGCTGCTTTATTTTCCAACGCGGATGGACCCTTCGCTGAACGGGCTGGCAGACGCCGCGCCGCGCGACGGCAAGCTGACGGTCCTGGTGGGTAACTCCGGCGATCGTAGCAATGAGCATGTTGCGGCATTGAAGGCCGTGCATCAGCAGTTTGGCGATACGGTGAACGTTATTGTGCCGATGGGCTACCCGGCGAACAACGCGGCTTATATTGCGGAAGTAAACGAAGCTGCGCTGGCGCTATTTAGCGCCGAAAATGTACAGATTTTGCGTGAAAAGATGGAGTTTGATGCCTATCTTGCGCTATTGCGTCGCTGCGATTTGGGCTATTTTATTTTTGCACGCCAGCAAGGTATCGGCACGCTCTGTTTGCTGATTCAGGCAGGGATCCCCTGCGTGCTTAACCGGCAGAACCCGTTCTGGCAGGATATGGCCGAGCAGCATATTCCGGTGTTATTCACTGACGACGCGCTGACCGTCCCGGTGGTGCGTGAAGCGCAGCGCCAGCTGGCGCTGGTGGATAAAAACGCCATCGCCTTTTTCAAACCTAACTATCTGGCGCCGTGGCATCGGGCGCTGCAACTGGCGGCGGGGGAAGCGGTATGAGCGAAATGCAGTTTACCGGGCTGCTTGCCGTCTGGCTGCTGTCGACGTTGTTTATCGGCACCCTGACCTGGTTTGAGTTTCGCCGTGTTCGCTTTAACTTCAACGTTTTCTTCTCGTTGCTGTTCCTGCTGACCTTCTTCTTCGGCTTCCCGCTGACCTGTACGCTGGTGTTTCGCTTTGGCGTCGGCGTGTCGCCACCGGACGTGCTGCTGCAAACGCTGCTGATTTCGGTCTGCTTCTATGCGGTTTACTACGTAACCTACAAAACGCGCCTGCGGCCTGTGCAGACCAACGTTGCGCGGCGGCCGTTGTTTACCATGAATCGGGTTGAAACGAATATCACCTGGATTTTGCTGATGGCGATCGCGCTGTTTACGGTCGGCACCTTCTTCATGCATAACGGCTTCCTGCTGTTTAAGCTGCACTCCTACAGCCAGATTTTCTCCAGTGAAGTCTCGGGCGTGGCGCTTAAGCGCTTCTTCTACTTCTTTATTCCGGCGATGCTGGTGGTCTATTTCCTTAATCCGAGCTGGAAGCGGTGGATTGGCTTTCTGATTGCCACCACCGCCTTTGGCCTGCTGACCTACGCGATTGTTGGCGGCACCCGCGCCAACATTATTATCGCCTTCGCCATCTTCCTGTTTATCGGCATTATTCGCGGCTGGATTTCCCTGTGGATGCTGGTGGCCGCCGGGGGGATGGGGATTGTCGGTATGTTCTGGCTGGCGCTGAAGCGCTACGGCATGAACGTTAGCGGCGATGAAGCGTTTTATACCTTCCTCTACTTGACGCGCGATACCTTCTCGCCGTGGGAAAACCTGGCGCTGCTGCTGCAAAACTACGACAAGATTGACTTCCAGGGGCTGGCGCCGATGGTGCGCGACTTCTACGTCTTTATCCCCAGCTGGATGTGGCCATCGCGGCCGAGCATTGTGCTGAACACCGCCAACTACTTTACCTGGGAAGTGCTGAACAACCACTCCGGGCTGGCTATCTCCCCGACGCTGATTGGCTCGCTGGTGGTGATGGGGGGGATGTGGTTTGTGCCGCTGGGTGCGGTGGCGGTGGGGCTGATTATCAAATGGTTCGACTGGCTGTATATGCTGGGCAACCGGGAAACTAACCGCTATAAATCGGCGATTCTGCATAGTTTCTGCTTTGGCGCGATCTTCAATATGATCGTGCTGGCGCGTGAAGGGCTGGACTCTTTCGGCTCTCGCGTCGTCTTTTTCATGGTTATCTTTGGGGTCTGCTTGCTGGTGGCAAAACTGCTGTACTGGTTGCTTGAAAGCGCGGGGCTGATTCATCAGCGGCTAAAACGTCCCCCGCACGTTGGAGAAGGACAAAATGGCTGATTCATTAACCGCGCCGATTTATACCCTGCGTGGGCTGAAGCTTATCGGCTGGCGCAACATGCAGCATGCGCTGGACTATCTGTACGCGGACGGCAATCTGAAGCAGGGCACGCTGGTGGCGATTAACGCCGAAAAGATGCTGACGCTGGAAGATAACGCCGAGGTGCGGGAGCTGATTAACGCGGCGGAGTTTAAGTACGCCGACGGTATTTCCGTGGTGCGTTCAGTTCGCAAGAAATATCCCGAAGCTAACGTCTCACGCGTGGCGGGAGCGGACCTTTGGGAAGCATTGATGGCGCGCGCTGGCGCAGAGGGCACGCCGGTGTTCCTCGTTGGTGGCAAGCCTGAGGTGATGGCGGAAACGGTAGAGAAGCTGCGCAAGCAGTGGAACGTGAATCTGGTCGGCATCCAGGATGGCTATTTTACGCCGGAAGAGCGCCCGGCACTGCTCGAGCGTATTCGTGAGAGCGGGGCGAAAATCGTTACCGTGGCGATGGGCTCACCGAAGCAGGAAATCCTGATGCGCGATTGCCGGCAGGTTTACCCCGATGCGCTCTATATGGGCGTGGGTGGCACCTATGATGTCTTTACCGGCCACGTGAAGCGCGCCCCTAAGGTGTGGCAGACGCTGGGGCTGGAGTGGCTTTACCGCCTGCTCTCCCAACCAAGCCGAATTAAACGCCAGCTTCGTCTGCTGCGCTATTTACGCTGGCACTACACCAATAATCTCTGAATTTCCTGCGTGTTACCTGTGATATATCACGCAGAATATGCGTGATGTATTCACAACTTCGATACTTTATTCCTCATTTCTATTTGCCATTTCAGCCAAATTGTTAAACCATTCGCCTGCCCTGACGATATCTACGTATTTTCTACGGCGGTATCCGTATCCGACAGACATCTATTTTTCTATAAAAAAATAAAAACCGGCATCGACCGGACATATGCAAACACAAGAGGATCTATGGCAGAGAATAAACCGGAGCTCCAGCGCGGTCTGGAAGCCCGTCATATCGAATTAATTGCCCTTGGGGGCACCATCGGCGTGGGCCTGTTTATGGGCGCGGCAAGCACCCTGAAGTGGGCCGGGCCGTCGGTGCTGCTGGCCTATATTCTGGCTGGGGTATTTGTCTTCTTCATTATGCGATCAATGGGCGAAATGCTGTTTCTCGAGCCGGTAACCGGTTCGTTCGCCGTCTACGCGCACCGTTATATGAGCCCGTTCTTCGGCTATCTCACCGCCTGGTCATACTGGTTTATGTGGATGGCGGTGGGGATCTCGGAGATTACCGCGATAGGGGTTTACGTCCAGTTCTGGTTCCCGGATATGGTGCAGTGGATACCAGCGCTGATCGCCGTAGGGCTGGTCGCGCTGGCAAACCTGGCGGCGGTGCGCCTGTACGGCGAAATCGAATTCTGGTTCGCAATGATTAAAGTCACGACCATTATCGTGATGATTGTCATTGGCCTCGGCGTCATTTTCTTTGGCTTCGGCAACGGCGGTACATCCATTGGCTTTAGCAACCTGACCGAACACGGCGGTTTCTTTGCCGGCGGCTGGAAAGGCTTCCTGACGGCGCTGTGTATTGTGGTTGCATCCTACCAGGGCGTTGAGCTTATCGGCATGACCGCCGGTGAAGCGAAAAACCCGCAGGTGACTCTGCGCAGCGCGGTAGGCAAGGTGCTGTGGCGCATCCTGATTTTCTATGTGGGCGCGATTTTCGTTATTGTCACTATCTTCCCGTGGAATGAAATTGGCACCAACGGCAGCCCGTTTGTGCTGACCTTCGCTAAAATCGGGATCACTGCGGCGGCAGGGATTATCAACTTCGTGGTGCTGACGGCGGCGCTATCCGGCTGTAACAGCGGAATGTACAGCTGTGGCCGTATGCTCTATGCGCTGGCGAAAAACCGTCAGCTGCCGTCGGCGATGGCGAAAGTGACCAAAAGCGGCGTTCCGGCGGCTGGCGTTAGCGTATCGATTGTTATCCTGCTGATTGGCTCGTGCCTGAACTACATCATTCCTAACCCGCAGCGCGTGTTCGTCTATGTCTATAGTGCAAGCGTACTGCCGGGTATGGTGCCGTGGTTTGTGATTCTGATTAGCCAGCTGCGCTTCCGTCGTGCACATAAAGAAGCGATTGCTAGTCACCCGTTCCGTTCGATTATGTTCCCGTGGGCCAACTATCTGACCATGGCGTTCCTGATTTGCGTGCTGATCGGTATGGGATTCAACGATGACACCCGGATGTCGCTGTTTGTTGGCGTGATCTTCCTGGCCCTTGTGACGCTGGTTTATAAGGTTTTTGGCATGAGCCAGGGCGCGGAAGTGCAAGATTTGCAGAAATAAGCGACAAAACGCGCAAAGCATGAGCAAACGATAATTTTCTTTTAAAAGGCACTAGACAGCGGGGGAGGAAGTCCGTATTATCCGACCCCGCAACGGCGCTAAGCGCCCGTAGCTCAGCTGGATAGAGCGCTGCCCTCCGGAGGCAGAGGTCTCAGGTTCGAATCCTGTCGGGCGCACCATTTACCCGGTGCTGGAGCTGCGGTGGTTTTAAAAGACCGCGTAAGAGGTTTGCAGTGGTGGCTATAGCTCAGTTGGTAGAGCCCTGGATTGTGATTCCAGTTGTCGTGGGTTCGAATCCCATTAGCCACCCCATTATTTGATAGAGTTGTGAAATTGCGAAGGTGGCGGAATTGGTAGACGCGCTAGCTTCAGGTGTTAGTGTCCTTAGGATGTGGGGGTTCGAGTCCCCCCCCTCGCACCACGACTTTATAATGAATTGAATTTATAATTCAAAAAGCAGTACATCGGCGAGTAGCGCAGCTTGGTAGCGCAACTGGTTTGGGACCAGTGGGTCGGAGGTTCGAATCCTCTCTCGCCGACCAATTTTAGACCCTGCAGAGCAGGGTTTTTTATTCAAGACCTAACGTCACGAATAAAAACCGAATTGAACGATAATTCAAAAAGCAGTATTTCGGCGAGTAGCGCAGCTTGGTAGCGCAACTGGTTTGGGACCAGTGGGTCGGAGGTTCGAATCCTCTCTCGCCGACCAATTTTGAACCCCGCTTCGGCGGGGTTTTTTGTTTTCTCTCCCCACCCAATTCACCGCCATTTTGTTACCTCTACAGATTAATCCCGTTGTGAAACAAAGGGGATGTTATCAACAACTGACTGTGACATAATGCGCCGCGTAGATGCTCATTCCACCTCTTATGTTCGCCTTTGGCCTCATAAACTCGGGAATGACGCAGAGCCGTTTACGGTGCTTATCGTCCACTGACAGATGTCGCTTTTGCCTCATCAGACACCATGGACATTACGTTGAGTGAAGCACCCATTATGTTGTCGAATTAAACCTGTTTAACGCCTGCTCCCAAAAGGAGCGGGCGTTTTTTTATGCCCGGAGTAGTAGCCCGGCCAGGCGCAGCGCCGCCGGGGCCGCACTGCAGCCAAAAAAAAGGGGCCATTCGGCCCCTTAAGAAAAACGCGCCACCTTATGCAGGCGGGTTATTCTGCAACGTCAGCATCAAGCCATCGCGGCGCATTGCCGCCGCCTCTTCCGGTTGCTTCAGACGGTCAAGCGTATCGGCAAGCCAGGCGTAGTCGAACGCGTCCGGACGCTGCTTCAGAGCGGCACGGAACGCCAGGCTCGCTTCCTGCCACTCGCCGTGCTTCATCAGCGACTGACCCAGCGTACTCCACAGCAGTGGCCGATCGCCTACCGTTTTGATTTGCTGGCGCAGCAGTTTTTCCATTTGCTCCGGGTTATTGGTGCGCAGTCGCGGGATCAACATCACCAGACGATCGTCATACTGGCGCTTCAGCCCATCAATAATGATCTGCTGTGCGGTGTCATGATCGTCACATTCAATCAGGTGATCGGCCATGGCGACCTGCAGGGCCACCTGATGACGGGTTTTGCGGCTCTGGTTTTTCCACCAGTTGCGCAGCCCTTCGCTGCCTTGATCGGCGCGGGCCTGATCCATCAGACCAATCCAGGCTTGCTGTTCCAGCGCAGCACGGTGTGCGTCGTCGCCAACGTGCGCTTTCGCCATGGACGGGATGATATCCAGCAGTGAGCTCCAGGCTCCGGTCTGAATATAGGCCTGCTCTGCCAGACGCAGCACTTCCGGGTGGCGCGGCGCCACTTCCAGTAGCTTATCAATACCGTGGCGTGCCGCGTGATTCTCGTGGCGCGCCAATTGCAGACGGACGCGGGTGATTTCGACCGGGATCAGGTCGTTGCCTGCGTTTTCAGCCGCGCGCTGAAGGTGCTGATTGGCGCGCGCTTCATCACCACGCTGCTGCGCCGCTTCGGCCGCCAGTAGGTAGTTCACCACCGGTTGCTCGGCGTGATCGGCATTTTTCGACATCAGCTTCTCAACCTGCTGATAGTCGCCTTCCGCCAGCTTCAGCAGCGCCTGTTCTGTCTGCTTACGCGCACGGCGACGCTTACGCCCAACGAACCAGCCGCGCGTGTGGGCGCTGGTGCGGAAAATACGGCGCAGAATCCACTCCAGAGCGAACAGCACCACCATTATCAGGATCATGATAATGACTAAACCGGTGACGCTGGTTTCAATGTTGTAGTTGTCCGTCTGGATAAGCACATAGCCCTGATGGCCCGCGATCATCGGGCCGACTACCACGCCGGCAATCAGCAGTGCAAAGAGTAAGAGAACTTTTAGCATCGGTTACTCTCCTTGCGCTGGGGCAGGTGCTGGCGCTGGCTGCGCGGGAGCCGCAGCGACAGGTTCTGCAGACGTGACGGCAGGCTGCGCCATCAGGTTACGCACGCGAGTTTGCATCAGCTTTTCCAGAATCGGCTGGCTTTGCAGCGTTTCCGGGATATCCATGGAGATGCTCTGCTGGCTGAGCTTGTCTATCTCATCAAGGAACGTTTTCGTGGCGGCGTCGTCGGTGTCGTAATAAGCGCGTACCCAGGTTGAAACGTTATCCAGCGCCTGCTTGAAGGTTTCATCCTGATGGCGCGGAACCGCTTGAGAAGCGGCGAGCAACTGGGCGCGGATATTCTCCCGCAGGTAGATATCCTGGTTTGGCGCCAGCAGCGGCACGGCCGTCTCATCGCGGCGACGAATGGTTATAAAGCTGTCCATAAAGTTCTGCCAGCTTTTCTGCAGGTTCACGCGCCATTCACCGAGCGAAGCCGACAGCTCATCATCATCGTTATCCATCGGCGAATCGTCGATGTTGTTATCCGCCAGGCGCAGGTTATCCACCTGATTGGCAAGCTGATTGACCTTGAGAATGATGCCGTCGTAGTCCACCTGAGAGACGGCGGAGAGGCTGGCAATATCTTCGGTAATGGCGCGACGAGCGGCGATTAAGCTCGGGTCGTTCATATCCGCCAGGCTGGCGTCCGCGCTTTTCAGCAGCGCCGCGGCGGTGGTGACATCCTGATCGCTCCACAGCTTACGACCGGCCAGCTTCACCAGGAAGTCGGACTGGGACAGCAGCCAGGTTTTCGAGTCGGTACCAGAAATAGCCGCCACTTTCTGCTGCATTTCGTCCAGCTGTTTAGCCATTTCCACCTGCTGGGTTTTGGCTTCCTGCAGCTGTTCGGCCTGCTGTTTAAGCGTGGTTTCCAGCGCCTCTTTTTGTGCGTCCTGCGTTTTTTGCAGGGCGATAAGCTGATTGGCGAGAGTGTCGCTGGTCTGGGTCTGGTTGACGGCCTGCTGTTTGCCCCAGCCGTACAGGCCAATGCCTGCCGCTAGCGCAATGGCGATAGCAACGGCGCTGAGCGCCAGACTGGTTTTCCCGCCGTTATTTTTCTTCTCAGCATTTTCCGGCTTACGAGCTTCAGGCTGCGGTGAGGTTTTCACCGCATCTTCGGACTCTTCAACCACGGCGGAGTTTTCTTTTTGTTCCGTCATTATGGCTTCCAATTTTGAGAGTTATTGTAGTGCGCGCAGCAGCGCATCGTTGTCTGCGCTATCGGCAACCTGAATATCCTGCCAGCCCAACTCCTGGGCCAGTTTTGCAATACGCTCACTCACCACCAGTAGCCGGCAGGTGAGCAGCCAGCGCTCCCGGTACCAGAGGGGAATCAGCGTCCAGAGTTGTTGCAGCATTTCGCCGCTGGTCACCACGAGGGTGTTGACCTCTCGCGACTGCCAACGCATAGCCTCTTCGGCGCCGTCATAATGGATAGCGCTGCGCTGGTAACATTCGCAAAGGGTGACATCGGCGCCGCGAGCGCTCAGCGTTTCGGCCAGCAGTTCACGCCCGCCGTTGCCGCGCAGAATCAGCGCCTTCTTTCCCGCAATAGTTTGCAATTCAGGTAATTGTAGCAACACTTCGCTGATTTCCCGATCTAATGGATAGCGAACATCGAGGCCACTCGCCTGATGCAGCGCCAGCGCCGTAGTACGGCCAATCGCAAAATAACGGGGAGAAGTGGGCCAGCTAACGCGCTGCTGCTGAAGCTGTGCGTGGGCGAAGCTGACCGCGTGCTGCGACAGAACAAACGCTAAATCGCCTTCGCGCAGCGCGCCAAGTGCCGGTACCAGCGCGTTCAGCTCGCGTCCGGGCGTAAATTCTATCAGCGGGAAATTCCAGGCTACTCGCCCCAGCGCGCGCAAACGGCTGACTAACTCTTCACCTTGCGGGGAGGGGCGGGTAACCAGAATGGTCATACGGCGGTATCTCCGTCGTAAACGGCGGCAAGGATTGCCCGCGCGCCGTTGTCCAGCAGTTCGTCGGCAAGTTCAATGCCCATGCGTTCGGCATCTTCCGGCTTGCCGCGACGTTCACCGCACACCATTTCACTGCCGTCCGGCGCGCCAACCAGCGCGCGCAGCCACAGTTCGCCGTCGTTCAGCTCAGCGTAGCTGCCGATAGGCACCTGGCAGCCACCTTCCAGACGCGTGTTCATCGCGCGTTCGGCGCGGACGCGAATGGCGGTGTCGTCGTGGTTTAATGGGGCGAGCAGGGCGCGGGTCTGTTCATCGTCCAGACGGCACTCAATGCCGACGGCTCCCTGACCGACCGCCGGGAGCGACTCTTCCGGCGACATTGGCTGGCGAATGCGGTCATTCAGCTCAAGGCGTTTTAGCCCCGCGACCGCCAGGATAATGGCATCGTAGTCACCGTTGTCGAGCTTGCTCAGACGCGTGCCGACGTTGCCGCGCAGCGAGCGGATCACCAGGTCCGGGCGTCGCTTGGCCAACTGACACTGGCGGCGCAGGCTGGAGGTGCCGACGATGCTGCCTGCCGGGAGGTCGTCCATGCAGGCGTAATGGTTAGAGACAAAGGCATCGCGCGGGTCGTCACGTTCGCAGATGGTCACCAGTCCAAGCCCTTCCGGGAACTCCACTGGGACATCTTTCATCGAGTGGACGGCGATGTCCGCACGGTTTTCAAGCAGCGCAAGCTCCAGCTCTTTGACGAAAAGCCCTTTACCGCCCACTTTGGCCAGCGGCGTATCAAGGATGATGTCCCCTCGCGTGACCATCGGCACGAGCGTCACCGTAAGCCCGGGATGGCAAGCCATCAGGCGTTCTTGTACATAGTGCGCTTGCCAGAGAGCGAGCGGGCTTTGGCGTGTGGCAATTCTCAAAACTTTGTCTAACATGCTTGTTACCGTCGTTATCGTCCATTGACCATCCTAACATTGTTGCCCTAATGATGTTAGTTTTCACGGTCTTCGTAAAAATTCTTGCTGGGAATTAAGGGGTATGCACGAAGCGTGCCTTGAGAGTCAGTAAAGGTAAGCATAAACGGGGTTGTGTTTACCGTTCATTACTGGCACTGTCTTGATCGTATGCCGGGGTTTACAGCAGCATTCAATGCTACACTTGTTGTAGTGCAACATTCTTTACGGTCAACCGGCAAGGTGTTAAATTGATCACGTTTTAAACCATTTTTTGTCCGAATTTTGATAATCACAACGGCGGACACAAAACGGTAACGGTTCTTCTTGTTGAAATATTAAAACCTCCGTACCGCTCTGACAGGATACGTCGAGGTTTTGAACATCAGGCGATATGTCTTGTACCTCTATATTGAGACACTGAAACAGAGACTGGATGCCATCAACCAACTGCGTGTGGATCGCGCGCTTGCAGCCATGGGGCCTGCTTTCCAGCAGGTTTACAGTCTACTGCCGACATTATTACATTATCATCATCCGCTGATGCCGGGTTACCTCGACGGTAACGTTCCCAAGGGCATCTGCCTCTACACGCCTGATGAAACCCAACGCCATTATCTTGATGAGCTCGAGCTGCACCGCGGCATGCCGCCGCAGACCTCCGCAAAAGGTGAACTGCCGATTACCGGCGTTTACTCGATGGGGAGTACCTCATCGGTAGGCCAGAGCTGCTCTTCCGATCTGGATATCTGGGTCTGCCACCAGTCGTGGCTCGATAATGATGAACGCCAATTGTTACAGCGCAAATGCAGCCTGCTGGAAAGCTGGGCGGCATCGCTGGGCGTTGAAGTCAGCTTCTTCCTGATCGACGAAAACCGCTTCCGTCATAATGAAAGCGGCAGCCTCGGTGGCGAAGACTGCGGTTCAACGCAGCACATTTTATTACTCGACGAATTTTACCGCACGGCGGTCCGCCTGGCGGGCAAACGTATTCTGTGGAATATGGTGCCGGGCGAAGAAGAAGATCATTACGACGACTACGTGATGACGCTTTACGCCCAGGGTGTCCTGACGCCGAACGAATGGCTCGACCTCGGTGGATTGAGCTCGCTCTCCGCCGAAGAGTACTTCGGTGCCAGCCTGTGGCAGCTCTATAAGAGTATCGACTCACCGTATAAAGCGGTGCTGAAAACCCTGCTGCTGGAAGCCTATTCCTGGGAATACCCGAATACGCACCTGCTGGCAAAAGACATTAAACAGCGCCTGCACAACGGCGAGATCGTCTCCTTCGGTCTCGATGCCTACTGCATGATGCTGGAGCGCGTGACCGAGTACCTGAAGGCGATTGAAGATGAAACCCGCCTTGACCTCGTGCGCCGCTGCTTCTATCTGAAGGTGTGCGAAAAGCTCAGCCGCGAACGCGCCTGCGTTGGCTGGCGTCGTGAAGTGGTCGGCCAACTGGTGAAAGAGTGGGGCTGGAGCGAAGAGCGTCTGGCGATGCTCGACAACCGCGCCAACTGGAAAATCGACCAGGTCCGCGAAGCGCACAACGAGCTGCTCGATGCAATGATGCAGAGCTACCGTAACCTGATTCGCTTCGCTCGTCGGAATAACCTGAGCGTTTCCGCCAGCCCGCAGGATATCGGTGTGCTGACGCGTAAGCTGTACGCCGCGTTTGAAGCGCTGCCGGGTAAAGTGACGCTGGTGAACCCGCAGATCTCCCCGGACCTGTCCGAACCGAATCTGACCTTTATCTATGTTCCGCCGGGACGCGCCAACCGTACGGGTTGGTATCTCTACAACCGCTCGCCGAACATGGAATCAATAATCAGCCATCAGCCGCTGGAATATAACCGCTATCTGAATAAGCTGGTGGCCTGGGCTTGGTTTAACGGCCTGCTGACCTCGCGCACGCGCCTGTTTATTAAAGGCAACGGTATTGTCGATCTGGCAAAACTGCAGGAGATGGTTGCTGACGTGTCGCACCACTTCCCGCTGCGTCTGCCTGCGCCAACGCCGAAAGCGCTCTATAGCCCGTGCGAAATTCGCCATCTGGCGATTATTGTTAACCTCGAATATGACCCGACGGCGGCCTTCCGCAATCAGGTGGTGCATTTCGATTTCCGCAAGCTTGATACCTTCAGCTTCGGCGAAGATCAGAAATGCCTGGTCGGCAGCGTTGACCTGCTGTATCGCAACTCGTGGAATGAAGTGCGTACGCTGCACTTCAACGGCGAGCAGGCGATGATCGAAGCGCTGAAAACTATCCTTGGTAAGATGCACCAGGATGCTGCGCCGCCGGACAGCGTTGAAGTGTTCTGCTATAGCCAGCATCTGCGCGGTTTAATCCGTACTCGCGTACAGCAACTGGTGTCCGAGTGCATCGAACTGCGTCTTTCCAGCACCCGTCAGGAAACCGGTCGCTTTAAAGCGCTGCGCGTCTCCGGGCAGACCTGGGGCCTGTTCTTTGAGCGTCTTAACGTGTCGGTGCAGAAGCTGGAAAACGCCATTGAGTTCTACGGCGCGATTTCGCATAACAAGCTGCACGGGCTTTCCGTTCAGGTTGAGACCAATCATGTTGAGCTGCCCCAGGTGGTCGATGGTTTTGCGAGCGAAGGGATTATTCAGTTCTTCTTCGAAGAGTCGGGCGAGGATCAGGGCTTTAATATCTACATTCTTGACGAGAGCAACCGCGCAGAGGTGTATCACCACTGTGAGGGCAGTAAAGAAGAGCTGGTACGTGACGTCAGCCGCTTCTACTCATCGTCACACGATCGCTTCACCTACGGCTCAAGCTTTATCAACTTCAACCTGCCGCAGTTCTATCAGATTGTGAAGGTTGATGGTCGCGCGCAGGTGATCCCGTTCCGCAGCCAGGCCATCGTGCCGCCGCCGTCCAATCAGGACAATAACAACGCACCGTTGTTGCAGCAGTATTTCTCTTAATCATGATGCCGGATGGCGGCTCCGCCTTATCCGGCCGACTCGTTTCGTGCCGTTTGTAGGCCGGATAAGGTGTTTACACCGCCATCCGGCAATCCACCTTAGCGGAAGCTAACCTCTTCACCCGCCTGCTGCGTCGCCGCCTGCTCAAGCAGATCCCAGAAGGTTTCGCCGCTGCGGTCGCAAATCCACTCATCACCCTTCAGGTCAAAATGGTAGCCGCCCTGTTTGGTTGCCAGCCACACCTGGTGCAATGGTTCCTGACGGTTAATAATAATTTTGCTGCCGTTTTCAAAGCTGATGGTCAGCACGCCGCCGTTGATCTCGCAGTCGATATCGCTGTCGCCGTCCCAATCGTCCAGGCGCTCTTCGATGGTCAGCCACAGGGTATCGGCCAGGCGATGAAATTCACTGTCGTTCATTGTTGTTTCCCGTTATTTAGTGATGGCGGCAGTATAGCGTGAAACAAATCACGTTGCAGTCAGGTGCTTAACGCTTGCTTTTGCGCCTTCTCCTGCGATGATAGAAAATAGAAAGCATTGAACTACAGGCATCTTAAGAATGAATAAGATTTTTCGACCGCTGGCAGTGTTACTTGCATTATTTAGCCTTGCAGGCTGCGGCCTGAAGGGCCCGCTCTATTTTCCTCCGGCTGATAAAACGGCAGCTCCGCCGACGCAATCCGTCACTCCTCCGATTCAGAGCAGTTCTCCGGATCGTAACGACCGTGGTGATAACGGCGGCCCGACGCAGGTTAATTACTAATATTACCGTTCTGTTCCGCGCAACTGGAGTAGATGATGCAGTTCTCTAAAATGCATGGCCTCGGCAACGATTTCATGGTCGTCGACGCGGTAACGCAGAATGTTTTTTTCTCGCCTGAGCTTATCCGCCGACTGGCGGACAGGCATCTTGGCGTGGGTTTCGATCAGCTGTTGGTCGTGGAACCGCCTTACGATCCTGACCTGGATTTTCACTACCGCATCTTTAACGCCGACGGTAGCGAAGTCTCCCAGTGTGGTAACGGTGCCCGTTGTTTCGCCCGCTTTGTGCGCCTGAAAGGGTTGACCAACAAGCGCGATATCCGCGTGAGCACCGCCAATGGCCGTATGGTCTTAAGCGTGACCGACGATGAACTGGTTCGCGTGAATATGGGCGAGCCTAACTTCGAACCGTCACAGGTGCCGTTCCGCGCTAACAAAGCGGAAAAGACCTATATCATGCGCGCGTCTGAACAGACAGTATTGTGCGGCGTGGTCTCGATGGGGAACCCACACTGCGTGATTCAGGTCGATGATGTCGACACCGCCGCGGTAGAAACGCTTGGCCCGGTGATGGAAAGTCATGAGCGTTTTCCAGAACGCGCTAACATTGGTTTTATGCAGGTAGTGAAACGGGACCACATCCGTCTGCGCGTTTACGAACGCGGTGCGGGTGAAACTCAGGCCTGCGGCAGCGGCGCATGTGCGGCGGTTGCCGTTGGCATCCAGCAGGGCTTGCTGGCGGAAGAGGTGCGCGTGGAACTGCCTGGCGGGCGACTTGATATCGCCTGGAAAGGCCCGGGCCAACCGTTGTTTATGACTGGCCCGGCGGCACATGTCTATGACGGATTTATTCACTTATGAAACACGTCGGGGAAGAACAGCAGGACGCTCTCGCTACGCTAAATGACGGCGCGGTCGTGGATTATCTGTTGCAACATCCTGAATTCTTTATTCGTAATGCATCAGTGGTTGAGCAAATGCGCGTCCCGCACCCGGTGCGGGGCATGGTCTCTCTGGTGGAGTGGCACATGGCGCGTTCGCGCAACTACATTGCCATGCTGGAAGAGAATATGAGCCAGTTGATGGAGCAGGCGATGGCTAACGAAAGCCTGTTTTATCGCTTGCTGCATCTGCAAAATCGGCTGGCCTGCGCGGAAAGCCTGGACGATCTCCTGCTGCGCTTCCATCGCTGGGCACGTGAGCTGGGGCTGGCGGGCGCATCGCTGCGGCTGTTCTCCGACCGCTGGCGCCTTGGCGCACCTTCCAGACATACCGATCTGGTGCTCTCCCGTCAGGCCTTTGAACCGCTGCGTATTCAGCGCTTAGGCCAGGCCAACCACTATCTTGGCCCTCTCAACGGTCCCGAGCTGCTGCTGGTGCTTCCTGAGGCGAAAGCCGTAGGATCGGTAGCGATGTCGATGATGGGCAGCGACGGCGATTTAGGCGTGATCCTCTTTAGCAGCCGCGACCCGCACCACTATCAACCGGGGCAGGGCACGCAGCTGCTGCAGGAAATCGCCCTGATGATGCCGGGCCTGCTGGAACGCTGGATAGAGCGCGTATGACCGGTACCGAACTAGAGCAAGCCGTTACCCGCTTTCTGCGCTATCTGGGCGTAGAGCGCCAGCTTAGCCCCATCACGCTCCTCAACTACCAGCGTCAGCTTGATGCCATTATTGAACTGGCCGAAGGAATGGGCCTGCAGAATTGGCAACAATGTGATGCTGCGATGGTGCGCAGTTTTGCGACCCGCAGCCGCCGCAAAGGGCTGGGGGCTGCAAGCCTGGCGCTACGCTTGTCGGCGCTGCGTAGCTTCTTTGATTGGATGGTGGGTCAGGGCGAGCTGCCGGCAAACCCGGCAAAAGGCATCGCCGCGCCGAAAGCACCGCGCCATCTGCCAAAAAATATCGACGTCGATGACGTTAACCGCCTGCTGGATATCGATCTCAACGACCCGCTGGCGGTGCGCGACCGCGCCATGCTGGAGGTGATGTACGGCGCGGGCTTACGTCTTTCTGAACTGGTGAATCTGGATATTAAACATCTGGATCTCGATACCGGCGAAGTGTGGGTGATGGGGAAAGGCAGCAAAGAGCGTCGCCTGCCGATTGGCCGTAACGCCGTGACGTGGATTGAGCACTGGCTCGACCTGCGCGGGCTGTTTGGCAGCGACGAGGACGCGCTGTTTCTCTCGAAGCTCGGCAAGCGAATTTCGGCGCGTAATGTGCAAAAACGCTTTGCGGAATGGGGCATTAAGCAGGAGCTGAACAGCCACGTGAACCCCCACAAGCTGCGCCACTCATTTGCCACTCATATGCTCGAATCGAGCGGTGACCTGCGCGGCGTGCAGGAACTGCTGGGCCACGCCAACCTGTCTACCACCCAAATCTATACCCACCTTGATTTTCAACACCTTGCCTCGGTGTACGATGCGGCGCATCCGCGCGCCAAACGGGAGAAATAATGCGTTTTTATCGGCCGTTAGGCGCTATCGCGGCGCTGACGTTTGACCTTGATGACACCCTTTATGATAACCGCCCGGTGATTGACCGCACGATGCAGGAATCGCTGGCCTTTGTACGCGGCTACCATCCGGCGCTGGCGAACTTCGATGCCCGTACGTTGCAGCAGTGGCGCGATGAGTTGTTAAAGACAGAGCCAGAAATCTATCATGACGTCACCGAATGGCGCTGGCGTGCGCTGGAGTCCGGTATGCGTCAGCTTGGGCTGACGGCTCAGGAAGCCAAAGCCGGTGCCGATGCGGCGATGGCGAATTTCGCCCAGTGGCGCAGCCGGATTGACGTGCCGCAGGAAACCCACGACACGCTGGCGAAACTGGGCCAGAAATGGCCGCTGGTGGCGATCACCAACGGTAACGCCCAGCCGGAACTGTTCGGCCTGAGCGATTACTTCCAGTTCGTTTTGCGCGCCGGCCCGGACGGGCGTTCGAAGCCATTTGCCGATATGTACCATCTGGCGGCAGACAAGCTCAACGTGCCGCTCGGCGAGATCCTGCACGTAGGCGATGACCTGACCACCGACGTGGCAGGTGCCATTCGCTGCGGCATGCAAGCCTGCTGGATCAAACCGGAAAATGCCGACCTGATGCAAACCGCAGACAGCCGTTTGTTGCCGCATGTCGAGATTTCCCGGTTGGCATCTCTGACCTCGCTGATATAATCGTAAGCAACTCTGTATAAATTCCCAGGGGTCCCACTGGGCCCTGTTGATTCCGGCGGTGCCAATGGACGTTTCTTACCTGCTCGACAGCCTCAACGATAAACAGCGCGAAGCCGTCGCGGCGGAGCGTACCAATATGCTGGTGCTCGCCGGGGCAGGCAGCGGCAAGACGCGCGTGCTGGTGCATCGCATTGCCTGGCTGCAAAGCGTCGAGAACTGCTCGCCGTACTCCATCATGGCGGTCACCTTTACCAACAAGGCGGCGGCAGAGATGCGCCACCGTATCGCTGAGCTGATGGGGACCTCTCAGGGTGGCATGTGGGTCGGGACCTTCCACGGGCTGGCGCACCGCCTGCTGCGCGCGCACCATCTGGACGCCAATCTGCCGCAGGATTTCCAGATCCTCGACAGCGAAGATCAGCTACGCCTGCTTAAGCGCTTGATCAAGGCGATGAATCTCGACGAGAAACAGTGGCCGCCGCGCCAGGCGATGTGGTTTATCAACAGCCAGAAAGACGAAGGGCTGCGTCCACACCATCTGCAAAGCTACGGTAACCCGGTTGAACAGACCTGGCAGAAGGTCTATCAGGCCTACCAGGAAGCGTGTGACCGTGCAGGGCTGGTGGACTTCGCCGAGCTGCTGTTGCGCGCCCATGAACTGTGGCTCAACAAGCCGCATATCCTGCAGCACTATCGCGAGCGTTTTACCAATATTCTGGTGGACGAATTCCAGGATACCAACAACATTCAGTACGCCTGGATCCGCCTGCTGGCGGGCGACACCGGTAAGGTGATGATCGTCGGCGATGACGACCAGTCGATCTACGGCTGGCGCGGGGCGCAGGTGGAGAACATCCAGCGCTTCCTCAACGATTTCCCCGGCGCAGAAACCATCCGTCTGGAACAGAACTACCGTTCAACCAGCAATATCCTCAGCGCCGCGAACGCCCTGATTGAAAACAACAACGGGCGACTGGGAAAAAAACTGTGGACCGACGGCGCCGACGGCGAACCGATTTCGCTCTACTGCGCGTTTAACGAGCTCGATGAAGCGCGCTTCGTGGTGAACCGCATTAAAACCTGGCAGGACAACGGCGGCGCGCTGACGCAATGCGCCATCCTCTACCGCAGCAACGCCCAATCGCGCGTGCTGGAAGAGGCGCTGCTGCAGGCCAGCATGCCGTACCGTATCTACGGCGGTATGCGCTTCTTCGAACGTCAGGAAATCAAAGACGCGCTCTCTTATTTGCGTCTTATCGCCAATCGTAACGACGACGCAGCGTTTGAGCGCGTGGTAAACACGCCAACGCGTGGTATCGGCGATCGTACGCTGGACGTGGTGCGCCAGACCTCGCGTGACCGTCAGCTGACACTGTGGCAGGCCTGCCGCGAGCTGCTGCAGGAGAAAGCCCTTGCCGGCCGTGCGGCGAGCGCGCTGCAGCGCTTTATGGAGCTGATTGACGCACTGGCGCAGGAAACGGCCGATATGCCGCTGCACGTGCAGACCGACCGCGTGGTGAAAGACTCTGGTCTGCGCATGATGTACGAGCAGGAAAAAGGCGAGAAAGGCCAGACGCGAATCGAGAACTTAGACGAACTGGTCACGGCTACGCGGCAGTTCAGCTACAACGAAGAAGATGAAGATTTAATGCCGCTGCAGGCGTTCCTCTCCCATGCGGCGCTGGAAGCCGGGGAAGGTCAGGCAGATACCTGGCAGGACGCGGTGCAGTTGATGACCCTGCACTCGGCGAAAGGCCTGGAATTCCCGCAGGTGTTTATCGTTGGCATGGAAGAGGGGATGTTCCCAAGCCAAATGTCGCTGGATGAAGGCGGGCGTCTGGAAGAAGAACGCCGTCTGGCCTACGTCGGCGTCACCCGTGCGATGCAAAAGCTGACGCTGACCTACGCCGAAACGCGCCGCCTGTACGGCAAAGAGGTTTACCATCGCCCGTCGCGCTTTATCGGCGAGCTGCCGGAAGCCTGTGTCGAAGAGGTTCGTCTGCGCGCAACGGTTAGCCGACCGGTCAGCCATCAGCGGATGGGCACGCCAATGGCGGAGAACGATACCGGCTATAAACTCGGTCAACGTGTACGCCATGCGAAGTTTGGTGAAGGCACTATCGTCAACCTGGAAGGCAGCGGTGAACATAGCCGGCTGCAGGTCGCTTTCCAGGGTCAAGGAATTAAATGGCTGGTGGCCGCTTACGCCAGGTTAGAAAACGTATAACATTCAGAAAAACATAACATTTTTGTCACCTTATGCTAGCCTTAATAAAGAGAAGGTAATTAATCTAACTTAGCGTTTCGTTGCGTGTTGACGGCGTTTTTTTGCTGGCGTAACATGCGCGCACGATTACGCTAAGAGGACAAAGCCTTGGACACACCCAGTAGATGCTGGCTCACCTTCCTGTCATTCAGGAACAACTCCTAAGGCTATCCTCTTATGCTGATAGCCTTAGCGGTTGTCAGCGACTCGTATTTCCCGTCGCATTGAGTCAGGCTGTTTAATGGTCTGAAACCCCTGTAGTTTCTGTGTGCCCACCGGCTGTCCGATAATTTTTTGCATTGGGAGTCCCGGTCATGCTGAGCGCATTTCAACTGGAAAACAATCGTTTAACGCGTCTTGAGGCGGATGAGATCGATCATCTTGCCAGCTCGGTTTGGGTGGATTTAGTCGAGCCAGATGACGACGAACGAAACCGTGTGCAAAAGGATTTGGGCCAGAACCTGGCCACGCGCCCTGAACTGGAAGACATCGAAGCATCCGCACGTTTTTTTGAAGACGAAGACGGCCTGCACATTCACTCCTTCTTCTTTTATGAAGATGCGGACGATCACGCAGGTAACTCCACCGTCGCATTCACCATCCGCGAAGGGCGCCTGTTCACCCTGCGTGAGCGTGAGCTGCCCGCATTTCGCCTCTACCGCATGCGTGCGCGTAACCAGGCAATGGCGGACGGTAACGCCTACGAGCTGCTGCTCGACCTGTTTGAAACCAAAATTGAACAGCTGGCGGACGAAATCGAAAACATCTATAGCGACCTCGAAAAGCTAAGCCGCGTCATTATGGAAGGGCATCAGGGCGATGAGTACGACGAAGCGCTCTCGACGCTGGCGGAACTGGAAGATATCGGCTGGAAGGTACGCCTGTGTCTGATGGATACCCAGCGCGCGTTGAACTTCCTGGTGCGTAAGGCGCGTTTGCCAGCGAATCAGCTTGAGCAGGCGCGAGAAATCCTGCGAGATATCGAATCCCTGCTGCCGCACAACGAATCGCTGTTCCAGAAGGTTAACTTCCTGATGCAGGCGGCGATGGGCTTTATCAACATCGAGCAGAACCGCATCATCAAGATCTTCTCGGTAGTCTCCGTGGTCTTCCTGCCGCCGACGCTGGTGGCCTCCAGCTACGGGATGAACTTTGAGTTTATGCCGGAACTGAAGTGGAGCTTTGGTTACCCTGGAGCCATTATCTTTATGATTCTGGCGGGGCTTGCGCCGTACCTGTACTTTAAGCGCAAGAACTGGCTGTAATCATGGCTGTGCCGGATGGCGCTTCGCTTATCCGGCCTACAACAGCACATCAATGTAGGCCGGATAAGGCGTAGCCGCCATCCGGCATGGCTTTTAGCTCCGACGTCCCCGTCTTTGCGTATACACCGCATCCATCACGAAGATCGCCAGCGCCACCCAGATAAAGGCAAAGGTCACCATCTTATCTGCGCCCGGCACCTCACCGTAGAACGTTACCGCCAGCAGGAACATCAGCGTCGGGCCGATGTACTGGAAGAAGCCCAGTGTTGACAGGCGCAGGCGGGTCGCCGCCCCGGTAAAGCACAGCAGTGGGATAGTCGTCACGACGCCTGCGGCAATCAGCAGCAGATTCAGCGACCACGGGTTTTGACCCATGTGGCTGGTGGCGCTATCGGCGATGCCGAAGAGATAAATCGCGGCCACGGGAAGCAGCCAGAGCGTCTCAAACAGCATCCCTGTCTGGGCATCGACGGCAATTTTCTTACGCACCAGCCCATAGAAGGCGAAGCTAAACGCCAGCCCCAGTGCAATGATTGGCAGCGAGCCAAAGGTCCATAGCTGTACCAGAACGCCGCAAATCGCCAGCACCACGGCTAACCACTGCATCCGACGAAAACGCTCGCCGAGAAAAATCATCCCCAACAGAATGTTCACCAACGGATTGATGAAGTAGCCGAGGCTCGCCTCCAGCATATGGTGGTTATTGACCGACCAGATAAACAGCAGCCAGTTGCCGCCGATTAAGACAGCCGATAGCGCGAGCAGGAAGATCTTCTTTGGGGTCTTCAGCAGCGTTTTGACCTGCGGCCACTGACGGCTAATGCTGATGAGCGCTACCATAAAGAAAAATGACCAGATAACACGGTGGGTCAGGATTTCATCGGCTGGAACGTAGTAAATCAGCTTGAAGTAGGCTGGAGCGATGCCCCAGATGAAATAGGCGGCAAGGGCCAGAAGCACGCCTTGTCGCGTCTGTTTGGGATCCATGTGAAACATCCATTTCGAAAAAGTAACGCAATTTTACGCGATTCTGGCGGTTATCCCACCATATAAGTCGCTGTGGCGCTGGCGATATGTGTCTTCTCTTCGTTGTGCAATTCAACGCGGGCAACGGCAACCTTATTGCCTGCGCGCAGCAGCGTGCTGGTGGCGGTAAAGCGCGAGCCGCGTCCTGGGCGTAGATAGTCCACGCGCAGGTCGATGGTGCCCATCTTTGACAGGCGCTGGCGCAGTTCATCTTCATTGATGGTGTCATGACGTGCCAATGTGCTACCTACGCAGACCAGGCCTGCCGCGACATCAAGCGCCGAGGCGATCACTCCACCGTGCAGAATGCTTTGCGCCCAGTTGCCCACCATCATCGGCTGGTTGTTAAAACTCAGCTGAGCGAATGCCTTTTCGTAGACATCCAGCTCCAGATTCAGCGCCCGGTTGAACGGCATATGGTAGACAAAGATTTCGCCAACTAGCTTGAGTGCGGCTTCCGCGGTGAGTTCTGCAGACATAGTGACCTTACATTTCATTGTTAATAAAATGTTGATTTTATGCCGATTGAATGTTGATTTCTACTTTCAGAAAGGTTTGATGAGCAAGAACAGCGTAAACAGGTAGAATACGTGTCAATTTGTTATCCATTATTTATATATCTCAGGGGAAGTTGACTGATGCGGATCTCACTCAGTGGGTTACTGGCGCTGCTGCTGCCTGTCGCGGCGTTGGCACAGGAAGCGACAATTAAAGAGGTGCACGATGCACCGGCAGTACGCGGCAGCATTATCGCCAACCTTCTACAGGAGCATGATAATCCGTTCACGCTCTACCCTTATGAAAGCAACTACCTGCTCTACACCTGGACCAGCGACCTCAATAAAGAGGCCATTCGTTCCTACGACTGGGCTGAGAATGCGCGTAAAGATGAGGTGAAATTCCAGCTTAGCCTGGCCTTCCCGCTGTGGCGCGGCATTCTGGGGGATAACTCAGTGCTGGCAGCGTCTTATACCCAGCGCTCCTGGTGGCAGCTCTCCAACAGCGATGAGTCTTCGCCGTTCCGTGAAACCAACTATGAACCGCAGCTTTTCCTTGGTTTTGCTACCGATTATCGCTTTGCAGGCTGGACGCTTCGCGACGTTGAGATGGGCTATAACCATGATTCCAACGGCCGCTCAGATCCCACTTCCCGTAGCTGGAACCGACTCTATACGCGCCTGATGGCGCAAAACGGTAACTGGCTGGTTGAAGTTAAGCCCTGGTACGTGATTGGCGATACCGACGATAACCCGGATATCACCAAATATATGGGCTATTACCGGCTGAAAATTGGCTATCAGTTGGGCGACGCGGTGCTCAGTGCACAGGGGCAATATAACTGGAACACCGGCTACGGCGGCGCGGAGCTTGGCGTGAGCTATCCGGTTACTAAGCACGTTCGTTTCTATACTCAGGTGTACAGCGGGTACGGCGAATCGCTTATCGACTATAACTTTAACCAGACTCGTGTTGGGGTCGGGGTAATGCTTAACGACCTGTTTTAAGAGCAATTCCTGCGGTTTGTTGCGAGCATGGCCGAAGGAATTCGTCTAAAACGTTGCAGTTTGGCACGCGGGCGCTGAAAATAGCGCCTGTTTTTATTTAACGGTAATGGGGTCAATGTGGCACAGGCGGAAGTTTTAAATCAGGAATCGCTGGCTAAGCAGGTTTTGCAAGAGACCTTTGGCTACCAGCAGTTCCGTCCTGGCCAGGAAACCATTATCGACACCGTGCTGGAAGGGCGCGACTGCCTGGTCGTGATGCCCACCGGCGGCGGTAAATCGCTGTGCTATCAGATCCCTGCACTGGTGCTTAACGGCCTGACCGTGGTGGTTTCACCGCTGATCTCGCTGATGAAGGACCAGGTCGATCAGCTGCTGGCGAACGGCGTGGCGGCGGCCTGTATCAACTCCACCCAAACCCGTGAACAGCAGCAAGAGGTGATGGCTGGCTGCCGTACCGGGCAGATTCGCCTGCTCTATATCGCCCCGGAACGCCTGATGCTGGATAACTTCCTGGAGCATCTGGCGCACTGGAATCCGGCAATGCTGGCGGTGGATGAAGCGCACTGTATCTCGCAGTGGGGGCATGACTTCCGCCCGGAATACGCGGCACTTGGCCAGCTGCGTCAGCGCTTCCCCGCGCTGCCGTTTATGGCGCTGACCGCCACCGCCGACGACACTACCCGTAGCGACATTGTACGCCTGCTGGGGCTTAACGACCCGCTGATTCAAATCAGCAGCTTCGACCGCCCGAATATCCGCTACATGCTGATGGAGAAGTTTAAGCCGCTCGATCAGCTGATGCGCTACGTGCAGGAGCAGCGGGGAAAATCGGGCATTATTTACTGCAATAGCCGTGCGAAGGTGGAAGACACCGCGGCTCGCCTGCAAAGTCGTGGCATCAGCGCGGCGGCGTACCATGCCGGGCTGGAAAACACCGTGCGCGCTGACGTGCAGGAAAAATTCCAGCGTGACGATCTGCAAATCGTGGTCGCCACCGTGGCCTTCGGGATGGGTATCAACAAGCCCAACGTCCGTTTCGTGGTGCACTTCGACATCCCTCGCAATATCGAATCCTACTATCAGGAAACTGGCCGCGCCGGGCGCGATGGCCTACCAGCGGAAGCGATGCTGTTTTACGACCCGGCCGATATGGCGTGGCTGCGCCGCTGCCTGGAAGAAAAGCCTGAGGGCATGTTGCAGGACATCGAGCGGCATAAGCTCAACGCGATGGGGGCGTTTGCTGAAGCGCAGACCTGCCGTCGTCTGGTGTTGCTCAACTACTTTGGCGAGGGCCGTCAGGAGCCGTGCGGCAACTGCGACATCTGTCTCGACCCACCGAAACAGTACGACGGCGTGCAGGACGCGCAGATTGCGCTCTCCACCATTGGCCGAGTTAACCAGCGTTTTGGGATGGGCTACGTCGTCGAGGTGATTCGCGGTGCCAACAGTCAGCGTATCCGTGAATTCGGCCATGATAAGCTCAAAGTCTACGGTATGGGCCGCGACAAAAGTCATGAACACTGGGTCAGCGTCATTCGTCAGCTCATTCATTTAGGCTTCGTCACCCAGAACATTGCTCAACACTCGGCGCTACAGCTTACCGACGCTTCCCGCCCGGTGCTGCGCGGCGAAGTGCCGCTGCAACTGGCGGTACCGCGTATTGTGGCGCTGAAGCCGCGCGTGATGCAAAAAGCGGCGGTGGGTAACTATGACAAGCAGCTGTTTGCTAAGCTGCGTAAGCTGCGTAAAGCCATTGCCGATGAAGAAAATATCCCACCTTATGTCGTCTTTAACGACGCGACGCTGATTGAAATGGCAGAACAGATGCCTATCTCTCCGAGCGATATGCTCAGCGTCAACGGTGTGGGCACGCGTAAACTCGAACGCTTTGGTCGTGAATTCCTGGCGCTGATTCGCGCTCACGTTGACGGTGACGATGAAGAGTAGTCAGCTTGCGGAAAAAGTGTCAGGATAGTTACTCACTGTACTATTTTCCGCGAATTTATCGCCTCGTTTGGTAGGTCTATCATGATTACGCTGTTCCTGACCGTCGCGCTGGTGCACATCATTGCCTTAATGAGCCCGGGCCCGGACTTCTTTTTTGTCTCCCAGACTGCCGTGAGCCGCTCGCGCAAAGAAGCGATGATGGGCGTGCTGGGGATCACCTGTGGTGTGATGGTCTGGGCGGGCGTTGCGCTGCTCGGCCTGCACCTGATTATCGAAAAAATGGCCTGGCTGCACACCATTATTATGGTCGGCGGTGGTTTGTATCTGTGCTGGATGGGCTACCAGATGCTGCGTGGGGCGCTGAAGAAAGAGAAAACCGATTCAGCCGAAGAGCCGCAGGTTGAACTGGCTCAGGGCGGACGCAGCTTTATGAAGGGCCTGCTGACTAACCTCGCCAACCCGAAAGCGATTATCTACTTTGGTTCAGTGTTCTCGCTGTTTGTCGGCGATAACGTCGGCGCGGGCGAACGCTGGGGGATCTTCCTGCTGATTATCCTCGAAACGCTGGCCTGGTTTACCGTCGTGGCAAGCCTGTTTGCGCTACCCGCGATGCGTCGCGGCTACCAGCGCGCAGCGAAGTGGATTGACGGCGTAGCGGGCACGCTGTTCGCGGGTTTCGGCATTCACCTGATTATTTCGCGCTAAGTGATTGGCCCACTCGGTAACTTTTTCGGGTGGGCTCATCGGTGTTTAGTGGCTAAGTTGCTGGAGTTCATCGGGAGAAAGTCCGGTGATCTCAGTGATGATGTTGCTATCGATGCCCCTTTCCAGCATGGTTTTAGCAATATCCTGCGTTGCGGCAAGTTTACCTTCCTGAATCCCTTCTTTACGTAGCTGTTCTGCCATGGTCATAAACTTTTCTCCATGCTGCGGCACGCGCTGTGCCAGTCCATACAATAGTTTTTGACCATCCTGGGCTTGTCCTGCTTGTATCAAATAGTTTACCAGCATGGTTATTTGTTGTCCGTTCATGTGTCCCAGAATGAACAAACTGGCTAGCTTGTCTTGTAGCAACGCGATATCCCTTTGGCGAATATGCTTCTGCACCAGGGTCAGCGCCGCCATACTGCGGTGTTGCATAACCTCCTCGTCAGGAATGACCGTAATATCAACCAGCGGGAAAGACGAGGTGTAGAGCTGACGCGAGGCAACGGGATCGCTGAACGCATCCAGCCAACTTAGCGCTATAGTAGGGACGCAGATCGTCTTCGATAAAACTCCTCGATTCCAGCCGTATCGTCTCCAGTTTGCAGAGTTGGAGAAACTGAGTGGGGAGACGGAGGCTAATAAAATCCCGCGCCGTATCGGCGCAGGAGAGAAAGGTTTTAAATACCGCGTCATGCGGTGTGGCTGTCTCCGCCATCGTGCATCATCCGTGAATGAAAAGTCTGGCGGCATTCAGGCACCGGGGCGATCTGCGGCGATAGCGGTGATTTCAGGCTTCTGTCAGGGATGCGTGGCGGCTCGCGCAATTTTGTCGACGAGCAAACCCCGCAGCAAAATATTGCGCGTCGCGTTCAGGCATGGCGTGCCGACGCCAGCAGCGCACCTACCAGCATAAACAGCGAACCAAACACCTTATTCAGCGCCTTCATCTGCTTCGGCCCTTTAATCCACGCTGAGATCCGCTGTGCCAGCGTGGCATAGCCAATCATTACGATGATATCAACGACGATGGTCGTCACGCCAAGAACCAGATACTGCGCGACCTGCGGCTGATGCGGCACGATAAACTGTGGGAACAGGGCGGCCAGGAACACGATGCTTTTCGGGTTGGTCAGGTTGACGAACACCGCCCGCTGGAACAGTTTGCCGCGGCTTTGCGTTTTCGCCAGCGTTTTCAGGTCGATGGAGCCTGCAGCGCGCCATTGCTGAATGCCGAGCCAAATAAGGTACGCCGCACCCGCCCATTTCAGCACCTCAAAGGCCAGCAGGGAGCGCGAGAAGAGTGTCCCGAGACCTATGCCAACCAGCACAATGTGAATCGCCAGGCCGGTTTGCAGCCCGGCAATCGATGCCGCTGCGCCGCGATAGCTGTGGTTAATGGAGGTGGTCATGGTATTGATCGCCCCTGAGCCCGGCGACAGGCTAAGAATTATGGATGTGAGCAGGTAGGCGAACCACCATTCGAAGGTCATGAGAATCTCCCTGGATATCTGTTTTTGTGCCACAATACGCTATTGTCCTGACGTTGTGTCAGGTGTCACAAAAAAATGATTTTCAGCGGTTAGCAGGGGTGGAAGCCCGATGTTTCAACAGCAAAAGGATTGGAATACGAGAGAAAACGCGTTTGCTGCCTTTACGACCGGCCCGCTGATGGATTTCTGGCGAGGGCGGAAGGAAGCGGAGTTTATTGGCGTTGACGGCATTCCAGTACGGTTTGTTCGGTTCAGTTCACCCGCGCACGACAGCGTGATCGTGGTCTGCCCTGGGCGAATTGAGAGCTACGTGAAGTATGCCGAGTTGGCGTACGACCTGTTCCATAGCGGCTTTGATGTGCTGATTATCGACCATCGCGGTCAGGGGCGCTCCGGGCGCATGTTGTCTGACACCCATCGCGGTCACGTAGCGAAATTTAGCGACTACGTTGACGATCTCACGGCCTTCTGGCAACAGCAGGTACTGCCGGGACACTGGCGGCAGCGATTTATTCTCGCTCACTCGATGGGGGGGGCCATCGCCACGCAGTTTTTGCAGCGTAATCCGCAAGGCTGTGATGCCATCGCGCTTTGCGCGCCGATGTTCGGTATTATTATGCGCCTGCCGGAATGGGTGGTAAGACCGCTTCTCGACTGGGCTGAGGGCCATCAGCGTCTTCGGGAAGGGTATGCAATGGGTACGGGCCGATGGCACGCGCTGCCGTTTGGCATTAATGTATTGACCCATAGCCGCGAGCGCTATCGGCGTAACGTCCGTTTTTATGCCGATGAGCCCCGGTTGCGCGTGGGAGGCCCCACGTATCACTGGGTCAGAGAAGGTATCCTGGCTGGGGAGCAAATCCTCGCCGGTGCCGCAAAAGAGACGTTCCCTGTTCTGCTGATTCAGGCAGAGGAAGAACGCGTCGTTGATAATCGCATGCACGATCGTTATTGCGAAATCCGCGCCGAAGCGGGCCATCCTTGTGATGGCGGTAAGCCGCTTGTCATACAGGGCGCCTATCATGAGATCCTTTTTGAAAAGGACGCTATGCGCTCAGTCGCACTCACTGCCATCGTCGATTTTTTCCATCGACATTGTTAATTCGGCGCCAGCGGCGCACTGTTTAGAGGTTAAATTCGAATATGTACCAGGTTGTTGCGTCTGACTTAGATGGCACCTTACTCTCCCCCGACCACCACTTAACGCCGTACGCGAAAGAGACGCTGAAGCTGCTCACCGAGCGCGGCCTGAACTTCGTCTTTGCTACCGGCCGTCATTACATCGACGTAGGTCAGATTCGCGATAATCTGGGGATCAAATCCTACATGATCACCTCCAACGGCGCGCGTGTGCACGATGCCGATGGGAAACAGGTTTTCGCCCATAACCTCGATCGCGATATCGCCGCCGATCTCTTCGGCGTAGTGAATGACAACCCGGATATCGTCACCAACGTTTACCGTGAAGACGAATGGTTTATGAACCGCCACCGCCCGGAAGAGATGCGTTTCTTCAAGGAAGCCGTCTTTAACTACACCCTGTATGAGCCGGGTATGCTAGAGCCGGAGGGAGTCAGCAAGGTGTTCTTCACCTGCAACGACCACGAAACGCTGCTGCCTTTGGAACAGGCGATTAACGCGCGCTGGGGCGATCGCGTCAACGTCAGCTTCTCCACGCTCACCTGCCTGGAAGTGATGGCGGGCGGCGTGTCGAAAGGTCATGCGCTGGAAGCGGTGGCGAAAGCGATGGGCTATACCCTTAAAGATTGCATCGCGTTTGGTGATGGGATGAATGACGCTGAAATGCTGTCGATGGCAGGTAAAGGCTGCATCATGGCAGGTGCGCACCAGCGTCTGAAAGATCTGCATCCGGAGCTTGAAGTGATCGGCTCGAACGCCGATGACGCGGTACCGCACTTCCTACGCGACATGTACCTGCGTTAATTATCAATAACTGGCTATTTAGTGGTCAGTTGTCAACCATCAACTCCGCTACAATGAATGCTCATCTTCTTATGAGACATTCATTGTGGCGCTGCTGATTATTACCACCATCCTGTGGGCTTTCTCCTTTAGCTTTTACGGCGAGTACCTTGCCGGACACGTCGACAGTTACTTTGCGGTGCTGGTGCGCGTGGGCCTGGCGGCGCTGGTCTTCCTGCCGTTTCTTCGCACCCGCGGGCACAGTCTGAAAACCGTTGGCCTGTACATGCTGGTGGGCGCAATGCAGCTTGGCATCATGTATATGCTGAGCTTCCATGCCTATCTTTACCTGACCGTCTCCGAGCTGCTGCTGTTTACCGTCCTCACGCCGCTCTACATCACGCTGATTTACGACCTGATGAGCGGGCGCCGCCTGCGTTGGAGCTATGCGTTTAGCGCGCTGCTGGCGGTGATTGGCGCGGGGATTATTCGCTATGACCATATCACCAACCATTTCTGGACTGGGCTTATCCTGGTGCAGCTCTCCAACATCGTCTTTGCCATCGGTATGGTGGGCTATAAACGCCTGATGGAGACCCGACCAATGCCGCAGCATAACGCCTTTGCCTGGTTCTACCTTGGCGCGTTTCTGGTGGCGACGGTGGCCTGGATGCTGCTCGGCAATGCGCAGAAAATGCCGCAGACTCTGCCGCAGTGGGGGATTCTGGTATTTCTTGGCGTCGTGGCTTCAGGGATTGGTTACTTTATGTGGAACTACGGCGCCACGCAGGTGGATGCGGGCACCTTAGGGATTATGAACAATATGCATGTGCCCGCCGGGCTGCTGGTGAACCTGGCAATCTGGCATCAACAGCCCCACTGGCCGAGCTTCCTTACAGGGGCTGCGGTGATACTGGCCTCACTGTGGGTGCATCGCCATTGGGTCGCTCCGCGTTCTTCACGAACGGCAGATGATCGCAAGCGTGATTCCGCGCTGAGCGAATAAACGCATCCATCACCGGCTGACGCTGCTCGCCATCGCGCACGGCGGCGTACAGCCGGCTCCACAGTCCTTCGCCCAGGGTTTTGGTCACAATCAGACCCTGGCGCTCAAAACTCTCCACTACCCAGTGCGGCAGGGCGGCAATGCCCATCCGCGCGGCAACCATCTGCACCAGCAGCAGCGTGTTATCGACGCTTTTCAACTGTGGGCTCACGCCAGCAGGCAGCAGGAAATGGCGCCAGACATCAAGGCGCTGGCGCTGTACCGGGTAAATCAACAGCGTTTCTGCCGCCAAATCTTCTGGCGTGATGCGCGCTTTGGCCGCCAGCGGGTGATCCGGTGACAGTACCAGGCGCACTTCAAAATCAAACATCGGTGAATAGTGCAGGCCGCTGCGCGGCAGGATGTCCGAGGTGAGTACCAGATCCAGCTCGCTCTGCTGCAGCGCAGGCTGTGGGTCGAAGGTGACGCCGGACTTAAAGTCCATCTCAACCTGCGGCCATTGCTTGCGGAAATTCTCCAGCGCGGGCGTCAGCCACTGAATACAGCTATGGCATTCGATGGCGATACGCAGGGTGGCCTGCTGTGGTTCATGACAGGCCTGCAGTGCCTGAGTGATTTGCGGCAGCACCTGGTTTGCCAGCTGCAGCAAAATCTCCCCCTGCGGGGTAAAGCGCAGCGGCTGGCTTTTACGTACGAATAGCCGGAAGCCAAGGCGCTGTTCCAGATCGCTGAACTGGTGAGACAGGGCGGATTGGGTCTGGTGCAGCGTCGCCGCGGCCGCCGCCAGAGAACCACTGTTCCGCAACGCCTGGAGCGTTTTCAGATGTTTAATTTCGATCATGAAAGTCCTTCACTTCGGCATGAGTAATTTGCGCTTGAGGAATATACAGTACCTGTCGATTATGGATGTGTAAACATCTGGACGGCTAAATACTAAAAAATCCATGAGAGGCATATGATGACTATCCAAAACCACACCCTCGGTTTCCCTCGCGTTGGCCTGCGTCGCGAGCTGAAAAAAGCGCAAGAGAGCTATTGGGCGGGTAACGCTTCCCGTGAAGAGTTGCTGGCCGTTGGCCGTGAACTGCGCGCCCGTCATTGGGATCAGCAAAAGCAGGCAGGTATCGACCTGCTGCCGGTGGGCGACTTCGCCTGGTACGATCACGTGCTGACCACCAGCCTGCTGCTGGGCAACGTACCGGCTCGCCATCAGAATAAAGATGGTTCCGTCGATATCGACACTCTATTCCGTATTGGCCGTGGCCGCGCACCGACCGGTGAACCTGCGGCGGCGGCAGAAATGACCAAATGGTTTAACACCAACTATCACTACATGGTGCCCGAGTTCACCAAAGGCCAGCAGTTCAAGCTGACCTGGACCCAATTGCTGGATGAAGTCGACGAAGCGCTGGCGCTTGGCCACAACGTTAAGCCTGTCCTGCTGGGGCCGGTCACCTATCTGTGGTTGGGCAAAGTGAAGGGTGAGCAGTTTGACCGCCTGACCCTGCTGAACGACATTCTGCCGGTGTATCAGCAGGTGCTGGCCGAGCTGGCGAAACGCGGTATTGAGTGGGTACAGATTGATGAGCCTGCGCTGGTTCTCGAACTGCCGCAGGCGTGGCTGAATGCGTTTAAACCGGCCTACGATGCGCTGCAGGGGCATGTGAAGCTGTTGCTCACCACCTATTTCGAGGGCGTGACGCCGAATCTGGACATCATCGCCGCGCTGCCGGTGCAGGGGCTGCACGTTGATCTGGTGCATGGTAAAGATGATGTTGAAGTACTGCATCAGCGTCTGCCGGCGGACTGGCTGCTCTCCGCTGGCCTGATTAATGGTCGCAACGTCTGGCGCGCTGATCTCACCGAAAAATATTCGCAAATTAAAGCGCTGGTTGGTCAGCGTGACCTCTGGGTCGCCTCTTCCTGCTCGCTGCTGCACAGCCCTATCGACCTGAGCGTCGAAACCCGCCTGGATACGGAAGTGAAGAGCTGGTTCGCCTTTGCTCTGCAAAAATGCGGTGAGCTGGCGCTACTACGCGATGCGTTGAACACCGGCAATACGGCGGCTCTGGTCGAGTGGAGTGCGCCAATTCAGGCCCGCCGTCATTCAACCCGCGTGCACAATGCGGCAGTGGAACAGCGCCTGGCGGCGATTACCGCCAAAGACAGCCAGCGTACTAGCGCCTACCCGGTACGCGCTGAAGCGCAGCGCGCGCGCTTCAATCTTCCGGCCTGGCCGACGACGACTATCGGCTCGTTCCCGCAAACCACCGAGATTCGCGGCCTGCGTCTGGATTTCAAAAAAGGTAACCTGGATGCGAATAACTACCGCACCGGTATTGCCGAACATATCAAGCAGGCGATTATTGAACAGGAGCGCCTGGGGCTCGATGTGCTGGTGCACGGCGAAGCCGAGCGTAACGATATGGTTGAGTACTTTGGCGAGCATCTCGATGGCTTTGTCTTCACCCAGAACGGTTGGGTACAGAGTTACGGTTCTCGCTGCGTGAAGCCGCCGGTCGTCATTGGCGACGTGAGCCGCCCGGAAGCGATCACCGTGGAGTGGGCGAAGTACGCCCAGTCCCTGACCGACAAACCGGTGAAAGGGATGCTGACTGGCCCGGTCACGATTCTTTGCTGGTCTTTCCCGCGTGAAGATGTGACCCGCGAAACCATCGCTAAGCAGATTGCGCTGGCGCTGCGTGATGAAGTGGCGGATCTGGAAGCGGCCGGTATCGGCATCATCCAGATTGATGAACCGGCACTGCGTGAAGGTCTGCCGCTGCGCCGCAGCGACTGGGCGGCTTATCTGGAGTGGGGCGTGGAAGCCTTCCGCATTAACGCCGCGGTGGCGCGTGATGATACCCAAATCCACACCCACATGTGTTACTGCGAGTTCAACGACATCATGGACTCTATTGCAGCGCTGGATGCGGATGTGATCACCATCGAAACCTCCCGTTCCGATATGGAACTGCTGGAGTCGTTTGAAGAGTTCGATTACCCGAACGAAATCGGGCCGGGCGTCTATGACATTCACTCGCCGAACGTACCGAGCGTGGAGTGGATTGAAGCTCTGTTGAAGAAAGCAGAGCAGCGCATTCCGGCAGAGCGACTGTGGGTTAACCCGGACTGTGGTCTGAAAACCCGCGGCTGGCCGGAAACTCGCGCGGCGCTGGCGAACATGGTAAAAGCGGCGCAGAACCTGCGTCAGGCTTAAAAACCAAACGGAGGCTAATGCCTCCGTTTTCTTTAATAAGGGAATTAGCCTTTTTTCCCGCCGTACTGCGCAAACCACGCCAGCATGCGCTGCCAGCCGTCTTTCGCTGACTCTTCATGATAGCTCGGGCGGTAATCGGCGTTGAACGCATGTCCAGCTTCAGGGTAAACCACGATTTCGGCATTCGCATTGGCCGCTCGCAGCGCATGATGCATGGTGTCGACCGACTCCAGCGGAATTCCCGTATCCTGACCGCCGTACAGCCCCAGCACCGGGGCGCTAAGATCGACCGCCACATCTACCGGGTTTTTCGGCATCTTCAGCGTCTTGTCGCCCACCAAACGGCCATACCAGGCCACGGCGGCTTTGAGCTGCGGGTTATGCGCGGCGTACAGCCAGGTAATACGGCCGCCCCAGCAAAAGCCAGTCATCAATAAACGGCTGGCATCACCGCCGTTACGTGCCGCCCAGTTGGCGACGTGATCGAGGTCGGCCAGCACCTGCGCGTCGGGAACTTTTGATACCAGGCCGCTAAACAGCGTGGGGACATCGTCATAATCGTTCGGGTCGCCCTGACGGAAGTAGAGTTCTGGTGCGACAGCCAGATAGCCCTCTAATGCCAGACGGCGACAAATATCGCGGATGTGTTCGTGGACACCAAAAATCTCCTGCACTACGATGATTACCGGAAGCGGCGCATCGCTATGCTTAGGGCGAGCGTAGTACGCTGGCAGCGTATCACCTTGTGAAGGAATAGAGGTTTCTCCCGCTGATATGGCCTCTTCGGGCGTATGAACGGTGGTTGAGGCGTGAGGTGAAGCCGCAGGGGCAAATCCAGGTTGTCTGTTGGTTGTCATGGCATTCTCCGTACCCTTTTAATGAACTCATAGCCAAATCACATTGCCTGAATGCGGCGTATTTTTGGTCAGCAGGGAGTAACAATAACTTGTTAATGTGATGTGAATCACTAATTGCGTGGAATTTAATGTAATATTTTTAATTCTTAGTGATGGTGGTCACGAAAAGATGTTGTGGTCTTCTATAAAGTACATTTTTGCTTCTTCTGACAAAACTGAACCACAGAGGAGTTCTTTATGTCCAAGTCTGATGTTTTTCATCTCGGCCTCACCAAAAGCGACCTTCAAGGGGCTACACTCGCTATCGTCCCAGGTGACCCGGAACGTGTGGAAAAGATCGCCGCGCTGATGGAAAAGCCGGTAAAACTGGCATCTCACCGTGAATTTACCTCCTGGCGTGCCGAACTTGATGGCAAGTCGGTGATCGTTTGCTCTACCGGTATTGGTGGCCCATCCACCTCTATCGCCGTGGAAGAACTGGCCCAGCTGGGTATCCGCACCTTCCTGCGCGTCGGTACCACCGGCGCCATTCAGCCGCATATCAACGTCGGTGACGTTCTGGTGACCACCGCTTCCGTCCGTCTGGATGGGGCGAGCCTGCACTTTGCGCCGATGGAATACCCGGCAGTGGCTGACTTCGCATGTACGACTGCGCTGGTTGAAGCGGCGAAAGCGGTAGGCGCGACCACGCACATCGGCGTAACTGCCTCTTCCGACACCTTCTATCCAGGTCAGGAACGCTATGACACCTTCTCTGGCCGCGTAGTGAGAAACTACAAAGGCTCTATGGAAGAGTGGCAGTCAATGGGCGTGATGAACTACGAGATGGAATCTGCGACGCTGCTGACCATGTGCTCAAGCCAGGGTCTGCGTGCGGGGATGGTGGCAGGCGTTATCGTTAACCGTACCCAGCAGGAAATCCCGAACGCTGAGACGATGAAGCAGACTGAAAGCCACGCGGTGAAAATCGTAGTGGAAGCGGCACGCCGTCTGCTGTAAATAAATACTCAAGTATAAAGGCCTTATTATGAGGCCTTTATACCATTCACATATTTAACGTTTTGAAGCTTCTAATAACTCACCCAGAGATAATCCTACTTCTTCTGACAGCGGCATAAGTTCATTTTTAATGGTCGCTAATGCCTCCATAAAATGACCTTTCTGATGTGACACCACAATAGTACCGGCACATTGATGAAATTTTGCATGGAGTTCACGAAAGCGCTCATATTCGGGATATTTAGCTAATGATTTTCCTTCGTTATATATCCATTCACCCACCTGGCACAACGTATCGTTAGAGACCTGCGCTGCATCAAACTCATCTTCCCGGTGCTCTCGCAGGGCGGTGGTCCAACGTTCACGCCATGCAATGTGGAAAGCGATTGCCTCTTCAAGGATTAAACCGTTCAGGTTTTGCTGTTCCTTAGGAAGACCAAGACTCACATCTTCACCAGCAATTCTTTTTCTTATCCATGTGCTGAATTCCATTATATTCTCCATTATTATGTTGATTATTTATATTATCTGGGTTTGTTATTTATTTATGTTAATAATTAATAAATTTATTCATATATTATTAGGTGTTGTTGTGGTCACCTAAGATAATATGGTTATTAAGGGTATGGTAATTTATGCCGCCAGGCAACGATATTATAAATATATTTCTGTGATATATATATTTGTTATAATTTTTTATTATATATTTTTGTTGGTATTTAAATAATTCTCGGGAATAATATAAATGTTGCTATTAATTAAATAAATATCACTCCGCAGGCTAGTCCCTCTTTTTTTGCGTAGAGCCTCGCAGGAAACTGCTTTAAAACTGGACGTTTATACAGCACAATTCTATTTTGTGCTGATAACCGGTTTATGCAGGGGGCATTGTGGATATTGCCGTGGTGATTTATGCGCTGGTCGCGCTGGCGGGAATGGCGATTGGCTGGCTGGCGGCGAGCTATCGCGTGGCGCAGCAGCGCGCCGAACAGCTGGCTGAAGAACGTGACGTGTACAGTGAGCTGAGCGCGGCAAAACAGCAAATTGCCCAGAACGCTCACTGGCGGGAAGAGTGTGAGCTGCTCAATAACGAACTGCGTAACCTACGGGAAATCAACTCTTCGTTAGAGGTTGACCTGCGTGAAGTCACCACGCTGCTGGAGACCACCCGTCAGCACGGGGATGAAAAGTACCGCCTGATGCTCAACAGCGAGCAGCGCCTGAGCGAGCAGTTCGAAAATCTGGCCAACCGCATCTTCGAACAGAGTAATCGCCGGGTGGAGGAGCAAAACCGCCAAAGCTTGCACGGCCTGCTGACGCCGCTTCGCGAGCAGCTTGATGGTTTTCGCCGTCAGGTTCAGGAGAGCTTTGGGCAGGAGGCGCGCGAGCGTCACACGCTGGCGCACGAAATTCGTAACCTCCAGCAGCTCAACGCCCAGATGGCGCAGGAGGCAGTCAACCTGACCCGCGCGCTGAAAGGCGACAACAAAACCCAGGGCAACTGGGGGGAAGTGGTACTCACGCGCGTGCTAGAGGCGTCCGGCCTGCGAGAAGGGCATGAATACGAAACCCAGGTCAGCATCAATACAGACGTGAACTCCCGCATGCAGCCGGACGTTATCGTGCGCCTGCCGCACCGCAAAGATGTGGTGGTGGATGCCAAAATGACGCTGGTGGCCTACGAGCGCTACTTTAACGCCGAAGATGACTACACCCGCGAGGCCGCGCTGCAGGAACATATTGCGGCGGTGCGTAACCATATCCGCATGCTGGGTCGTAAGGATTATCAGCAGTTACCGGGGCTACGATCGCTGGACTACGTCCTGATGTTTATCCCTGTGGAACCCGCCTTTCTGCTGGCGCTGGACAGGCAGCCTGAGCTGATAAGCGAAGCGCTGAAAAACAACATTATGCTGGTCAGCCCGACCACGCTGCTGGTGGCGCTGCGGACCATCGCCAACCTATGGCGCTATGAACACCAGAGCCGCAATGCGCAGCATATTGCTGAACGGGCAAGCCGCTTATATGACAAAATGCGCCTCTTCGTCGATGACATGTCGGCTATCGGCCAGAGCCTCGATAAAGCACAGGATAACTACCGTCAGGCGATGAAAAAGCTCACCACCGGGCGCGGTAATCTGCTAACGCAGGCCGAGGCGTTTCGCCACCTTGGGGTGGAGGTCAAACGCGAGATTAATCCGGAACTGGTTGAACAGGCGACGGCGCAGGACGATGATTTTCGTCTGCGTGACGACACCGACACCAATGATGACAATCCGTTAGCCGCAGAACGTCGCTAAAACGCTCGCTGCACGGGTTTGGTAACGGGGTGGAATCGTAGGGCAATTGCGTCCAATCTGTTACACTCCATGAACATTTTCTTGATAAGCAGGCATAGAGATGGTTGAGGATTCACAAGAAACGACGCACTTTGGCTTTCAAACAATCGCCAAATCACAGAAAGAAAACATGGTGGCGCATGTCTTCCATTCTGTCGCCGCAAAATACGATGTAATGAATGATCTGATGTCATTCGGTATCCATCGTCTCTGGAAGCGTTTTACCATTGATTGCAGCGGCGTGCGCCGTGGACAGACGGTCCTCGATCTGGCGGGCGGCACCGGTGACCTGACGGCAAAATTCTCGCGTATGGTTGGTGAAACCGGCCGTGTGGTGCTGGCAGATATTAACGACTCGATGCTCAAAATGGGCCGTGAAAAGCTGCGCAACATCGGCGTGGTGGGTAACGTGGAGTACGTGCAGGCAAACGCCGAAGCGCTGCCGTTCCCGGATAACACCTTTGACTGCATCACCATCTCCTTTGGCCTGCGTAACGTCACCGACAAAGACAAAGCGCTGCGTTCGATGTATCGCGTACTGAAGCCGGGCGGACGTCTGCTGGTGCTGGAGTTCTCCAAGCCGGTTATCGACCCGCTGAGTAAAGCTTACGATGCCTACTCGTTCCACATCCTGCCGCGTATTGGCGAAATGGTGGCAAACGACGCAGAAAGCTACCGCTATCTGGCAGAATCTATTCGTATGCACCCCGATCAGGACACCCTGAAAGAGATGATGCAGAACGCTGGGCTGGAAAACGTTGAGTACTTCAACCTGACGGCAGGGATTGTCGCGCTGCATCGCGGCTATAAATTCTGATAAGCGGGGGCCATATGCCTTTAAAACCCTTAGTGACCGGCAGTATCGAAACCGCGATTAACGCGCTGTTATGGCGTGAGAAAGCATTGAAGCCTGCCCGCCAGCGTCTTATCGGAAAAGTATTACGCATTGAGCTGAAAGAGTTTTCTTCTCCGCTGGTGCTTATCTTTAGCGAACGTCAGGTTGACGTGGTCGGCGCGTGGGACGACGAGGCAGATTGCACCGTCATCACCCGCGTCAGCGTGCTGCCTCAACTACGCAACCGTCAGCAACTGACGGCGCTTATCCGCAATAACGACCTGGAAGTGCAGGGCGATCTTCAGGTGGTGCAAAACCTGGTTTCGCTGGCCGATCTGGCGGAGTTTTCTCCCGCAGAACTGCTGGCACCCTACACTGGCGATGTGGCGGCAGAGGGTATTAGCAAAGCGCTGCGCGGCGGGGCGAAGTTCATACAGCACGGGCTGGCGCGCCAGCAGCGCTATGTGGCGGAAACCCTGACGGAAGAGTGGCGGCTAGCGCCGGGCGCGCTGGAAGTGGCCTGGTTTGCGGAAGAAACGACGGCCGTTGAGCGTGACGTTGCCGCGCTGACAAAACGGTTGGAAAAACTGGAGGGGAAATGACGCCAGGAGAATTACGGCGCCTGTATTTTATCATCCGCACCTTTTTGAGTTACGGGCTTGATGAGCTCATTCCCAAAATGCGTATCACGCTGCCGCTGCGAATTGGGCGTCGGATGCTGTTCTGGATGCCAAATCGCCACAAGGAAAAGTCGCTAGGCGAACGTCTGCGCTTAGCGCTGCAGGAGCTTGGCCCGGTATGGATCAAGTTTGGCCAGATGCTTTCAACTCGCCGTGACCTCTTCCCCCCGCAAATTGCCGATCAGCTCATTATGCTGCAGGATCGCGTAGCGCCGTTCGACGGCAGGCTGGCGAAGCAGCAGATTGAAAAATCGATGGGCGATATTCCTGTTGAAAGCTGGTTTGATGATTTTAGCATCGAGCCCCTGGCTTCGGCCTCTATTGCCCAGGTGCACACTGCTCGCCTGAAAGAGAACGGCAAAGAGGTGGTCATTAAGGTTATCCGCCCGGATATCTTGCCGATTATCAAAGCGGACATGAAGCTTATCTATCGCCTGGCGCGCTGGGTACCTCGCCTGCTGCCGGACGGTCGTCGTCTGCGCCCGCTGGAAGTGGTGCGTGACTATGAAAAGACGCTGATCGATGAGCTGAACCTGCTGCGTGAAGCGGCGAACGCCATTCAGCTGCGCCGCAACTTCGAAAATAGCCCGATGCTGTACGTGCCGGAAGTCTATTCCGACTACTGCCGCGTCGATATGCTGGTGATGGAGCGCATCTACGGTATTCCGGTCTCTGACGTAGAGACGCTGGAAAAACAGAACACCAATATGAAGCTGTTGGCTGAACGCGGCGTGCAGGTCTTCTTTACCCAGGTGTTCCGTGACAGCTTCTTCCATGCGGACATGCACCCGGGGAATATTTTCGTCAGCTATGAGCACCCGGAAGACCCTCAGTACATCGGCATCGACTGCGGTATTGTTGGCTCGCTCAACAAGGACGATAAGCGCTATCTGGCGGAAAACTTTATCGCCTTCTTCAACCGCGACTACCGTAAAGTCGCCGAGCTGCACGTTGATTCCGGCTGGGTTCCGGCGGACACCAATGTGGAAGAGTTTGAGTTTGCCATTCGTACCGTCTGCGAGCCGATTTTTGAAAAACCGTTAGCGGAGATCTCCTTCGGTCACGTGTTGCTGAACCTGTTTAACACCGCCCGCCGCTTCAATATGGAAGTCCAGCCGCAGCTGGTGCTGTTGCAAAAGACATTACTTTACGTAGAAGGGGTAGGACGTCAGCTCTATCCTCAGTTAGATTTATGGAAGACGGCGAAGCCTTTCCTTGAGTCATGGCTGAAAGACCAGGTCGGTATTCCGGCGCTGGTGCGTGCATTGAAGGACAAAGCGCCGTTCTGGATTGAAAAGATGCCGGAGTTGCCTGAACTGGTGTACGACAGCCTGCGTCAGAGTAAGCAGGTTCAGGCGAGCCTTGAGAAACTCTCGCAGAATCTGACGACGCATCATACCCGCCAGGGGCAATCGCGTTATCTCTTTGGTATAGGTGCGGTTTTACTCCTGAGCGGTACCGTTTTGTTAGTGAATCGCCCGGAATGGGGCCTGACACCCGCATGGCTTATGGCCGGAGGCTTGGTGGTATGGCTCATCGGGTGGCGGAAGACGCGCTGAATTATGCGTCGCTAAGAGGGCGCTGCATAACGTATAATGCGCGCTGATTATTTCATCATCTATCAGAGGAACTTGTATGGGTGGTATTAGTATTTGGCAGTTGCTGATTATCGTCGTTATTGTGGTTCTGCTTTTCGGGACTAAAAAGCTGAGCTCACTGGGATCCGATTTAGGTTCGTCTATCAAAGGCTTCAAGAAAGCCATGAGTGATGAAGACGAGACCAAAACTAAAGCGGACCAGGATGCAGATTTCACTGCAAAATCAATCTCTGATAAGCAGGAAAGTGCAAAGAAAGACGAAGCGAAACGCCACGACAACGAGCAGGTGTAATTCGTGTTTGATATTGGTTTCAGTGAACTGCTGCTGGTGTTTATTATTGGCCTCGTCGTATTGGGGCCAAAACGCTTGCCGGTAGCAGTGAAGACGGTTGTTGGCTGGATACGCGCGCTGCGTTCTCTGGCGACAACCGTACAAAACGAGCTGACGCAGGAGCTTAAACTCCAGGAATTTCAGGACAGCCTGAAAAAAGTGGAGAAAGCGAGTCTGGATAACCTGACGCCAGAACTAAAGGCATCCATGGACGAACTGCGTGAAGCGGCAGAGTCGATGAAGCGTTCTTATACGGCGCATGATCCTGAAAAGGCGAGTGACGAGGCCAATACCATCCATAACCCGGTGGTGAAGGAGAAGGACGCTGTGCAGCCTGAAGTGGCTGAGCCACATGTTGACGAGCCTAAAGTGCCGTCCGCTGAGGCACCCGCGCCTGACGCTGAGGCAGTAAAGCCCGCAGAGAAAGAAAAAATCCCTGCGGCCGCTGTTCCTGATTCATCCCCCGCATCGAGTGATAAACCGTAAACATGAGCGTAGAAGATACTCAACCGCTGATCGCTCATTTGATTGAGCTGCGTAAGCGCCTGCTCAACTGCATCATTGCGGTCATTGTGATTTTCCTGGCGTTGGTCTACTTCGCCAATGACATCTATCAGATGGTCTCTGCACCGTTGATTAAGCAGATGCCGGCTGGCGCGACGATGATTGCTACTGACGTGGCATCCCCGTTCTTTACGCCAATTAAGCTGACCTTTATGGTCTCGCTGATCCTCTCCGCACCGGTCATTCTCTACCAGGTATGGGCGTTTGTTGCGCCTGCGCTGTACAAGCATGAGCGCCGCTTGGTGGTACCGCTGCTGGTCTCCAGTACGCTGCTGTTCTATATCGGTATGGCGTTTGCCTACTTTGTGGTGTTCCCGCTGGCATTTGGCTTCCTGACGCATACCGCGCCGGAAGGGGTGCTGGTCTCGACCGATATTAAGAGCTACCTCGATTTTGTCATGTCGCTGTTTATTGCGTTCGGCGTGTCGTTTGAGGTGCCGGTAGCGATTGTGCTGCTGTGCTGGGTGGGTGTGACCACGCCGGACGACCTGCGTAAAAAGCGCCCGTACGTGCTGGTTGGCGCATTCGTTGTCGGCATGTTGCTGACCCCGCCGGATGTGTTCTCGCAAACGCTACTGGCGATTCCGATGTACTGTTTGTTTGAGGTGGGGGTCTTCTTCTCTCGCTTCTACGCCGGGAAGCGACTCACGCGTGATGAAGACGCGGAAGAAGAACAAACTGAAGAATAATCACCAACCGCCCGTCAGGGCGGTTGTCATATGGGAGTGATGATGTTTGACATTGGGGTCAATCTGACCAGCTCGCAGTTTGCTCGTGACCGTGATGACGTGGTGGCACGCGCTCGCGCCGCGGGTGTACACGGTATGCTGTTAACCGGCACCAACCTTCATGAAAGCGAAGAGGCGCAACAATTGGCTGAACGCTTTGGTTGCTGCTGGTCTACCGCCGGTGTGCATCCACATGATGCGAGTAGCTGGTCGCCAGAAGTGGCTGAGGCTATCTATACGCTGGTCAATAAGCCGGAAGTGGTGGCGGTGGGCGAATGTGGCCTCGATTTTAATCGTAACTTCTCTACCCCAGCCGAACAGGAAGCGGCGTTTACCGCACAGCTAGCGATGGCCTCTGAACTCGGAATGCCGGTATTCCTGCACTGCCGCGATGCGCATGACCGTTTTCTCATGTTGCTAGAGCCGTGGCTCGACCATCTGCCGGGTGCTGTGCTGCACTGCTTTACCGGAACGCGGGATGAGGCGCAGGCGTGTCTCGATCGTGGGCTATCGATTGGTATTACCGGCTGGGTATGCGATGAACGTCGTGGCCTGGAACTGCGAGAGCTGTTGCCGATGATCCCGGCGGATAGGCTACTGCTGGAGACCGATGCCCCGTATCTTCTGCCGCGCGATATGACGCCTAAACCTGCATCGCGACGCAATGAACCGGCATATGTGACGCATATTCTGGAACGGGTTGCCGGTTGGCGGGGTGAAGAGGCGCAATGGCTGGAAGCCGTCACAGACAATAACGCCAGACGGCTGTTTAATATCCACTTTTAGCTTAGGCTTTGCGGAAGTCGGTGTTTTTGACGCTCTGCTTAATTTGTTTGTTCAGCAGGTTTAGCAGCAGCATGGAGCGCGCTTCTCCGTCCGGTTCGGAAAAGATAGCCTGAAGTCCTTCGAACGCCCCTTCGGTAATGACGACGCTATCGCCTGGGTACGGCGTTTCTGGGTCGGTAATATCGTCAGGCTGGTAGATGGACAGTTGGTGAATCACCTCGGGTGAAACCGTCGCTGGCTGCATACCAAAACGGACAAAGTGGCTGACGCCGCGAGTGGCGTTGATGGTCGTCGTGTGAATAACTTCGGGATCAAACTCGACGAACAGGTAGTTCGGGAACAGTGGCTCACTGACCGACGTACGCTTCCCGCGCACCATTTTCTCAAGCGTAATCATTGGCGTCAGGCAATTGACGGCCTGCCGTTCCAGATGTTCCTGAGCACGCTGAAGCTGCCCACGCTTGCAATACAGTAAATACCAGGCTTGCATAATGACTCTTCCCAAAGTTTAGCGCGCAAGCATAACAAAAGTAGGGCTAAAGCGCGACGTTGATTGTCGCTGCTTTAATTTACGCTAATTTAACAAAAATACAGCATCACAGGACCATTCGCCGTATACTAAGGCGCTTACCAGGAGGCCAAGAATTACCCCATGAAATACCATGACCTACGCGACTTTCTGACATTACTTGAACAGCAGGGCGAATTAAAGCGCATTAGCCTCCCGGTTGATCCCCATCTGGAAATTACCGAAATTGCCGACCGCACGCTGCGTGCCGGTGGCCCGGCGCTGCTTTTTGAAAATCCTAAAGGTTATGACATGCCGGTGCTGTGCAACCTGTTCGGTACGCCCAAGCGCGTCGCGATGGGGATGGGGCAGGAAGATGTCAGCGCATTGCGCGAAGTGGGTAAGCTCTTAGCCTTTTTGAAAGAACCGGAACCGCCGAAAGGCTTCCGCGACCTGTTCGACAAGCTGCCGCAGTTTAAGCAGGTTCTGAACATGCCGACCAAACGCCTGCGTGGCGCCCCTTGTCAGCAAAAAGTTATCTCCGGTGATGACGTTGATTTGTCCCGCATTCCGGTGATGACCTGCTGGCCAGAAGATGCCGCACCGCTGATCACCTGGGGTCTGACGGTGACCCGAGGCCCGCATAAAGAGCGGCAGAACCTGGGCATCTATCGCCAGCAGGTGATTGGCAAAAACAAACTGATTATGCGCTGGCTGTCGCATCGCGGCGGCGCGCTGGATTTCCAGGAGTGGTGCGCGGCACATCCAGGGGAACGCTTCCCGGTATCCGTTGCCCTTGGCGCCGATCCGGCGACCATTCTGGGCGCGGTGACGCCGGTGCCGGATACGCTCTCTGAATATGCCTTCGCGGGCCTGCTGCGCGGTACCAAAACGGAAGTCGTGAAGTGTATTTCCAACGATCTGGAAGTACCCGCCAGCGCGGAAATCGTGCTTGAAGGGTATATCGAGATTGGCGAGATGGCGCCGGAAGGCCCGTATGGCGACCATACCGGCTATTACAACGAAGTGGATAGCTTCCCAGTCTTTACCGTCACGCATATAACCCAGCGTGAAGATGCTATCTATCACTCCACCTATACCGGCCGTCCGCCGGATGAGCCGGCAGTGCTGGGCGTGGCGTTGAACGAAGTCTTCGTGCCTATCCTGCAAAAACAGTTCCCGGAGATTGTTGATTTCTACCTGCCGCCGGAAGGGTGCTCTTATCGCCTGGCCGTCGTCACCATGAAAAAACAGTATGCGGGGCATGCAAAACGCGTAATGATGGGCGTATGGTCGTTTTTACGCCAGTTTATGTACACAAAATTCGTGATTGTCTGCGATGATGACGTCAACGCACGTGACTGGAACGATGTGATATGGGCGATTACCACCCGAATGGATCCCGCACGGGATACGGTTCTGGTCGAGAACACGCCGATTGATTATCTGGATTTCGCCTCGCCGGTTTCTGGCCTGGGGTCGAAAATGGGGCTGGATGCCACCAATAAATGGCCTGGGGAAACCCAGCGCGAATGGGGCCGTCCTATTAAGAAAGATCCCGCCGTTACGGCGCGCATCGATGAAATCTGGGACGAGCTGGCCATTTTCTCCGACGATAAATGATAATGATATCCTTTGAGTCCTCCACGCCGCGGACAACGCATCCGCAGCGTGAAGTGTGATGAGGAAAAGACCCGACAGAGGGAGCGCATGACAACCTTAAGCTGTAAAGTGACCTCGGTGGACGCCATTACCGATACGGTATATCGCGTTCGTTTAGTACCCGAAGCTGACTTCTCATTTCGTGCCGGGCAGTACCTGATGGTGGTGATGGATGAGCGTGACAAACGTCCGTTCTCCATGGCCTCTACGCCGGATGAAAAGGCGTTTATTGAGCTGCATATTGGCGCGTCAGAGCTGAATCTGTACGCCATGGCGGTGATGGACCGTATCCTCAAAGAACGTGAAGTGGTTGTCGATATCCCGCACGGCGAAGCCTGGCTGCGTGAAGAAGACGATCGTCCGTTAGTGCTGATTGCTGGCGGCACCGGGTTCTCTTACGTCCGTTCTATCCTGCTGACCGCGCTGACGCAAAACCCGAATCGCGACGTGGCGATTTACTGGGGCGGCCGTGAAGAGAAGCATCTGTACGATCTCTCTGAGCTGGAAGCACTGTCGGTGAATCACCCGAATCTGCGCGTGGTGCCGGTAGTTGAGCAGCCGGAAGACGACTGGCGCGGGCGTTCCGGCACCGTGCTGACGGCTGTGCTGCAGGATTACGGCACGCTGACGAACCACGATATTTATATCGCCGGTCGTTTTGAAATGGCGAAGATTGCCCGTGATCTGTTCTGCAACGAACGTCAGGCGCGTGAAGACCGCCTGTTCGGCGATGCGTTTGCCTTTATCTGATAGGCAATAAAAAACCCGCCCCTGACAGGCGGGAAGAACGGCAACTAAACTTTGTTATGGTTGCATGCTGGATAAAACGCGGTGCGTTGCTTTCTGGCATGATTGCCGAGGGCGCGACGCTTGCCCGGCCTACAATAACGATATACTGCGCGCCCCCGACTTTCGGGGCGCGTTTTTTATACGCGCTCGATAACCGTCGCGATGCCCTGACCTAACCCGATGCACATCGTTGCCAGACCAAACTGGACATCCTTGCGCTCCATCAGGTTTAGCAGAGTGGTGCTGATACGCGTACCGGAGCAACCCAGCGGGTGACCCAGCGCGATCGCGCCGCCGTTAAGGTTGATCTTCTGGTCGATCTGCTCCATCAGTCCCAGATCCTTAATGCATGGCAGGATCTGTGCGGCAAATGCTTCGTTCATCTCAAATAGATCGATATCGTTCGCGGTCAGACCGGCTTTCTTCAGCGCCAGCTTCGAGGCTGGAACTGGGCCGTAACCCATAATCGATGGGTCGCAGCCGACCACCGCCATTGAGCGAATACGCGCGCGTGGCGTTAAGCCCAGCTCGCGGGCGCGGCTTTCGCTCATCACCAGCATGGCGGATGCGCCGTCGGAGAGGGCGGAAGAGGTGCCTGCGGTCACCGTCCCCGTGACCGGGTCGAAGGCCGGTTTCAGCGTTGAGAGCGCTTCAACGGTGGTCTCCGGACGAATCACCTCGTCATAGTTAAACTGCTTCAGTACGCCGTCTGCGTCATGGCCGCCGGTTGGAATGATCTCATTCTTAAAGGCTCCTGATTGTGTCGCAGCCCAGGCGCGGGCGTGTGAGCGGGCGGCAAACGCATCCTGCATTTCACGGCTGATGCCGTGCATACGGGAGAGCATTTCCGCCGTCAGGCCCATCATGCCCGCGGCTTTTGCCACGTTACGGCTCATGCCTGGGTGGAAATCGACGCCGTGGCTCATCGGCACGTGGCCCATGTGCTCTACGCCACCCACCAGACAGACCTGCGCATCGCCGGTCATGATCATACGGGCCGCATCGTGTAGTGCCTGCATAGAAGAACCACACAGACGGTTGACGGTAACTGCCGGGACCGAATGGGGAATTTCCGCCAGCAGCGACGCGTTACGGGCAATGTTAAAGCCCTGCTCCAGCGTCTGCTGAACACAGCCCCAGTAGATGTCGTCAATGGCCGCCGCTTCCAGCGCAGGGTTACGCGCCAGCAGGCTACGCATCAGGTGCGCGGAGAGATCCTCGGCGCGCACGTTACGGAACGCACCGCCTTTGGAACGGCCCATCGGGGTACGAATTGCATCAACAATAACAACCTGTTCCATCGTGACTCCTTAAGCCGTTTTCAGCTCACCAGCCGGGCGGGCTGGCTCAACCGGTGGATAATACGCGTCGTTATGGCGCGCTTTGTCGCGCAGGCCGGCCGGGACTTCATACAGCGGGCCGAGGTGCTGATACTGCTGCGCCATATCGAGGTACTTCGCGCTGCCGAGCGTATCCAGCCAGCGGAACGCGCCGCCGTGGAACGGAGGGAAGCCCAGGCCGTAGACCAGCGCCATATCGGCTTCTGCTGGGCTGGCGATGATGCCTTCTTCCAGGCAGCGCACCACTTCATTGACCATCGGAATCATCATACGGGCAATGATCTCCTCGTCGCTGAAATCGCGCTTCGGCTGACTAACGTCTGCCAGCAGGCTATCCACCGCGGCGTCTTCTTCTTTCTTCGGTTTGCCTTTGCTGTCTTCTTTATAACGCCAAAAGCCCAGACCGTTTTTCTGACCGTAGCGGCTTGCTTCGAACAGCGCGTCGATAGCGTCGCGATAATCTTTCTGCATACGCTGCGGGAAACCGGCTGCCATGACCGCCTGTGCGTGGTGCGCGGTATCAATACCGACCACGTCGAGCAGATAGGCTGGGCCCATTGGCCAACCGAACTGTTTCTCCATCACTTTATCAACCTTGCGGAAGTCCGCACCGTCGCGCAGTAACTGGCTGAAGCCTGCAAAGTACGGGAACAGTACGCGGTTGACGAAGAAGCCAGGGCAGTCGTTGACCACGATAGGCGTTTTGCCCATCTGGCTTGCCCAGGCGACCACTTTTGCAATGGTGCTTTCTGAGGTTTTCTTACCGCGGATGATTTCGACCAGCGGCATACGGTGCACTGGGTTGAAGAAGTGCATGCCGCAGAAGTTTTCCGGGCGCTCCAGCGCGTCGGCCAGTTCACCGATGGGAATGGTCGAGGTGTTAGAAGCCAGCACGGTATCCGGGCGCACCTTTTGCTCGGTTTCCGCCAGCACGGCTTTCTTCACCTTCGGGTTTTCCACGACGGCTTCGACGACCACATCAACGCGGTCAAAACCGGCATACTCCAGCGTCGGTTGAATGGTTGAGATCACGCTTGCTAGCTTCAGACCGTTGATTTTGCCGCGCTCAAGCTGCTTGTTGAGCAGCTTGCTGGCTTCGGTCATGCCGAGGGTCAGCGATTTTTCATTAATATCCTTCATGATAACCGGCACGCCTTTCCAGGCGGACTGGTAAGCGATCCCGCCACCCATGATGCCCGCACCGAGTACGGCGGCATGTTTTGGCGGTTCGATATGTTTGGTCAGTTTCTTAGCCTGACCTTTTACGTATTGGTCGTTGAGGAAAATACCGACCAGCGCACGGGCCTCGTTTGAGTGGGCCAACGGAACAAAGCTTTTGTTTTCCAGATTGAGCGCTTCTTCGCGGCCAAAGCGGGCTGCGGCTTCAATCGTTTTCACTGCCGTGATCGGCGCCGGGTAGTGTTTACCCGCCGTCTGCATCACCATTGCTTTAGCGATAGAGAAGCTCATGGTGGCTTCAATCTTGCTAAGTTTCAGCGGTTCAAGCTTAGGCTGACGCTTGGCTTTCCAGTCGAGGTCGCCGTTAATCGCCTGACGCAATACCGCCAGCGCGCCGTCGAACAGTTTCTCTTGCTTAACGACACCGTCAATCAGGCCAATCTTCAGCGCCTGCTCGGCGCCGACATCTTTACCGGCGGCGATGATTTCCAGTGCACTATCGGCTCCCAGCAGACGCGGCATACGAACGGAGCCGCCGAAGCCCGGCATGATGCCCAGCTTGGTTTCCGGCAGGCCGATGCGCAGATCCGGCGTCGCCAGACGGTAGTCGGTGGCCAGCACGCATTCGCAGCCGCCGCCCAGCGCATAGCCGTTGACGGCAGAAATGGTTGGGACCGGCAAATCTTCCAGACGGTTGAAGACGCTGTTGGCGAAGTGCAGCCACTGGCTGAACTGTTCTTCTGGCACCAGGAACAGCGAGAGGAATTCGGTGATATCCGCGCCGACAATAAAGGCCGCCTTTTCAGAGCGCAGCAGCAGCCCCTTCAGCTCTTTTTGTTTTTCGAGGACGTCGAGCGCCTGGCCGAGGCTGGCTACGGTTGCGGTATCTAACTTGTTAACTGAGCCAGGGGCATCGAACACCAGTTCGGCAATGCCATCTTCCAGCCAGTTGAGGTACAGGGTGTCGCCTTTGTAGAGCATGTCAGTCTCCTGAATCCAGCAAAGTGATCTGGTCATACCAGATAATCAGGAGTGTGTATTTTGTGTTAAATAAATGCAAATAAGACTTTAAATATTTGCTGGTCGGATCACGTCCGGCGGAAATCACGCAGGGTGGGAGAGGTGTGCTACTATGCGGTGACTAAAGGGTAAAAAAATCAGAAGGGTAAATCATGGAATCTCTGGCCGCACTCTATAAAAATCATATCGATACCTTACAGGAGCGAGCACGTAACGCACTCGACCGTTTCAAGCTCGATGCGCTGCTTATCCACTCTGGCGAGCTGATGAATGTTTTTCTGGATGACCACGCGTACCCATTCAAGGTCAACCCGCAGTTCAAAGCCTGGGTGCCGGTTACTCAGGTGCCAAACTGCTGGCTATTGGTAGACGGCGTTAATAAACCTAAGCTGTGGTTCTATCTCCCGGTGGACTACTGGCACAACGTTGAGCCGCTGCCGACCTCGTTCTGGACGGAAGACGTTGAAGTCATTGCGCTGCCAAAAGCTGACGGCATTGGCAGCCAGCTGCCCGCTGCACGCGGCAACATCGGCTATATTGGTCCGGTTCCGGAGCGTGCGCTGGGCTTAGGTATTGCCGCGAACAACATCAACCCGAAAGGGGTGATTGACTACCTGCACTACTATCGCGCCTACAAAACCGATTACGAGCTGGCCTGCATGCGCGAAGCGCAGAAGATGGCGGTGAACGGCCATCGAGCGGCGGAGGAAGCTTTCCGTTCCGGTATGAGCGAGTTTGATATCAACCTCGCTTACCTGACAGCCACTGGTCATCGCGATACCGATGTGCCTTACGGCAATATCGTGGCGCTGAACGAGCATGCCTCCGTGCTGCACTATACCAAGCTGGATCACCGCGCACCGGCGGAAATCCGCAGCTTCCTGCTGGATGCTGGCGCAGAATACAACGGTTATGCCGCCGACCTTACCCGTACCTGGGCGGCAAACGGCGACAACGACTTTGCGCATCTCATCAAAGATGTGAACACTGAACAGCTGGCGCTGATTGCCACCATGAAGGCGGGCGTAAGCTACGTGGATTACCACATTCAGTTCCATCAGCGTATTGCCAAACTGCTGCGTAAGCACCAGATCGTTACCGACATGAGCGAAGAGGCGATGGTCGACAATGACCTGACCGGGCCGTTTATGCCGCACGGCATTGGCCACCCGCTGGGTCTGCAGGTGCATGACGTTGCTGGCTTTATGCAGGATGACACCGGCACACATCTGGCGGCACCGTCTAAATATCCGTACCTGCGCTGCACCCGCGTGCTGCAACCTGGCATGGTGCTGACCATCGAACCGGGCATCTACTTTATTGAGTCTCTGCTCGCGCCGTGGCGTGAAGGTCAGTTCAGCAAGCACTTCAACTGGCAGAAAATTGAAGCGCTGAAGCCGTTTGGTGGCATTCGTATTGAAGATAACGTGGTTATCCACGAGAACAATATCGAAAACATGACGCGTGACCTGAAACTGGCGTAATGGAAAGCTGGCGAATACCGGCTGAGCCGGTCACCTTCGTTGAAGAGATAAAGAAGAGCCGTTTTATCACCCTGTTGGCGCATACCAACGGGGTGGATGCGGCGAAGGCGTTCGTTGAGTCGGTTCGCTCCGATCACCCGGATGCCCGCCATCACTGCGTGGCATGGGTCGCGGGTAGGCCCGACGACTCACAGCAGCTTGGTTTCTCCGATGATGGTGAACCGGCGGGTACGGCCGGTAAACCGATGCTGGCTCAGCTGATGGGCAGCGGCGTCGGTGAAATTACCGCCGTAGTGGTTCGCTACTACGGCGGTATCTTGTTAGGCACCGGTGGGCTGGTAAAAGCCTACGGCGGTGGCGTGCAGCAGGCGCTCAATCTGCTGACAACGCAGATCAAAACGCCGTTAACCGAATATACTCTGTTATGTGAATACGGGCAGCTTGCGGGTATCGAGTCGCTGGTTGGACAGTATGCCGGGCAGATTGTTGCCAGCGATTATCAGGCGTCGGTTCAGCTCCGTATCGCGCTTCCGCAGGCAAAAGTGCATGATTTTTCCGCAAGACTGGCGGATTTTAGTCGTGGTTCATTGCAATTGTTAGCGATTGACGAATAATCCCCCTCCTGACTTTTTTTGATTATCAAAGGACGCGCCGGAAATGCATTTTCGTGCCATTACTCGAATTGTTGGACTTCTGGTCATCTTATTCTCGGGGACAATGATCCTGCCGGGATTGGTGGCTCTGATTTACCGCGATGGCGCCGGGCGCGCATTTACTCAAACCTTTTTTGTCGCGCTGGTGATTGGTTCGCTGCTGTGGTGGCCGAACCGTCGGGAGAAGGGCGAACTAAAATCCCGTGAAGGCTTCCTGATTGTCGTCCTGTTCTGGACGGTGCTGGGTAGCGTGGGTGCGCTGCCGTTTATCTTCTCTGAACAGCCGAACCTGACGGTTACCGATGCGTTCTTTGAATCGTTCTCCGGTTTAACGACCACCGGGGCGACTACGCTGGTGGGGCTGGACTCATTGCCTCACGCTATCCTCTTCTATCGACAGATGCTGCAGTGGTTCGGCGGTATGGGGATCATTGTGCTGGCGGTAGCTATCCTGCCTATCCTTGGCGTAGGTGGGATGCAGCTATATAGAGCGGAAATGCCCGGGCCGCTGAAAGACAATAAGATGCGCCCGCGAATTGCCGAAACGGCGAAAACGCTGTGGCTTATCTATGTGCTGCTGACGGTAGCCTGCGCGCTGGCGCTGTGGTTTGCCGGGATGCCCGCGTTCGATGCGATTGGTCATAGCTTTGCGACCATCGCTATCGGCGGCTTCTCCACCCACGATGCCAGCGTCGGTTTCTTTAATAGTCCAACCATCAACACCATTATTGCCATCTTCCTGCTTATCTCCGGCTGTAACTACGGCCTGCACTTCTCTTTATTAAGCGGGCGAAGCCTGAAGGTGTACTGGCGTGACCCAGAATTCCGCATGTTTATCGGCGTGCAGCTGACGTTGGTGGTTATCTGTACCCTTGTGCTGTGGTTCCATGACATCTATAGCTCGGCGGTGACGACGCTAAACCAGGCGTTCTTCCAGGTAGTCTCGATGGCGACGACCGCGGGCTTCACCACCGACAGCATTGCGCGCTGGCCGCTGTTCCTGCCGGTTCTTCTTTTATGTTCGGCCTTCATCGGCGGCTGTGCGGGTTCAACGGGCGGTGGCTTGAAGGTCATTCGTATTCTGCTGCTGTTCAAGCAGGGGAACCGTGAGCTGAAGCGCCTTGTCCACCCGAATGCGGTCTACAGCATTAAGCTGGGTAATCGCGCGCTGCCTGAACGTATTCTCGAAGCGGTATGGGGGTTCTTCTCCGCCTATGCGCTGGTCTTTATTATTAGCATGTTGGCAATCATCGCTACCGGCGTAGATGACTTTTCCGCGTTCGCGTCCGTCGTGGCGACGTTGAATAACCTCGGCCCAGGGCTGGGCGTGGTGGCGGATAACTTTGCCAGCATGAACCCGGTGGCGAAGTGGATCCTGATTGCGAACATGCTGTTTGGTCGTCTTGAAGTCTTTACGCTGCTGGTGCTGTTTACCCCAACATTCTGGCGCGAATAACAGGAGTCAGCGTTGAAAACATTAATGCTCTTTTCTACCCGTGATGGGCAGACGCGTGAAATCGCAGCCTATCTCTGCTCACAGCTGAGTGAGCAGGGTATTGATACCGCGATGGTGAATCTGAACCGTACGGAAAGTGTCGATTGGCAGCAGTATGACCGGGTAGTGATTGGCGCTTCGATTCGCTACGGCCATTTCCATCCTGCGCTCGACCGTTTTGTTAAAAAACACACTGCGGCACTGCAGGCGATACCGAGCGCGTTTTTTGCCGTGAACCTGGTGGCGCGTAAACCGGAGAAGCGTTCTCCGCAGACCAACAGCTATACGCGCAAGTTCCTGCTGCGATCTCCGTGGCAGCCAGATGCCTGTGGCGTGTTCGCGGGTGCGCTGAGATACCCTCGCTACCGCTGGTTTGACCGCGTTATGATTCGCCTCATTATGAAGATGACCGGCGGTGAAACGGATACCAGTAAAGAAGTGGTGTATACCGACTGGGAACAGGTAGCCGGTTTTGCCAAAGAAATCGCGCAACTTTCACGCAAATAGGGTGCTAATTCGGCGTGTTGCCTGGAAATTGAGCGAACGAAAATTTTTTTCAGATTTATGCTTGCGGGATCTCAATTACTCCCTATAATGCGGCCCCACTGAGACGGAACAACGGCAAACAAGCCGCCGGGTCAGCGAGGTTCTCCTGAGAACTTCGACAGAGAAAAGCGAAATTAAACGCTTGACTCTGAAAGAGGAAAGCGTAATATACGCCACCTCGCAACAGTGAGCGAAAGCCGTGTTGCACTGCTCT